>CAZPWZ010000377.1:0-3224 GCA_964590675.1 uncultured Draconibacterium sp. | reverse complement strand
CTCCCGGGCCAGCGAAAATGGTCTATATGCAATTCACCACCATTGAATCAATTATTCCGGGGGGATTAGGCCGTTCGAAAATGCTCACGGTAATGCCCGACGGAACGAAAACCGAAGAGGACCTTCTGAACTTCTACAGTATGGTGGGGATCAATTTCGGAAATATCGGCAGCAACAACATTGTCATCACCAATAAGATCAACGACCTGGTGGCCAAGGGCTGGGAATTCGACCAGATCGTAACCGGCACCCAGAGCCCATCGGATAATTACGGACAGGGGATTTTCATCAGCAGGTACTTCTTTAAGCGTCCTGCAGAGTAAGTCAGATACTTCGGCTGCCTAAGCAGTTACTGAAGTTTGCCCGGCTCAATCCATCGGATATCCGTAGTCGGTCCAGTCGACTTTAAGATTTTGCGGCAGGTTCAACAGTTTGGGATTGGTGTATCCCCTGTCTTTCAGCAGCTTGAATGCCGGCCTGATATTCGGGCAGTTCCGGAAGGGGCAGCAACCGCAGTAGATCACGACCATTTTATCCTTTGGCACGCTTTCGAGCGCCTTGCTTAATTTATCGAGTGCGGCCTTGCTATTGGTACTTCCGATATTTACGGATCCTTTGATGTTGGCGAGCGGACCGATATTGTATATCACCGGTTTTTGTCCCTTCGTGTTGCTGATCAGGCTTGCCAATGCGGCAGGCGCCATCAGGTCCTTTGATGTCCAGGGCTCGCTGGTCTGGGCTGATGCTAACCCGGTGATGTTAACAATGAGGATGGTTAAAATTGCGATGAGGGAAAGTTTCGTGTTTGTCATATGCAAATATTTATATTCTTGCAAAAGTAGGCAAAATGCGGGTTTGGTCATCCGGAAAAGTCACCTGGTTTTGGAAAAAAATAAATTCAATGTCATTGCATATGTAATTAATGTTGTAATTTTACCTTATCAGTCGATCAATTCAAAAAAGTGAACATCATGACACCCCAGGAAAAACAAGAAAGTACCTGCTGCCCGGAGTTTGATCCATCGTTGTGGGATGATAGATCCTTTGAATGGGATAATAAAAAATTCATCCGCGACAGCGTATGCACCCTTTTTTACATGCCATTGAACTTTGGCAGCGTGATGAAGCGGCTTGATGCCAAAGTTACAAAGGCCGGTGCGGCGATACCGGACTGGCTTTGTCTTTCAGATCATACGTCCAAATGGAGTATGGATTTGTATCTTGCGGTTGATAAGGAAATACCAGATGCGGCAAACTGCACTTTAAGCGGTACGTTTTTCAGTAAGGTGTATGAAGGTCCCTTCAGGGATTCGGGAAAATGGATGAAGGATTTTGAAGCTCTTACAAAGTCGAGGGGATTGAACCTGAAAAAGACGTTCATGTGGTACACGACATGTCCTAAGTGTGCAAAGAAATACGGGAAAAACTATGTCGTAATTTTATCGCAGGTTTAGCGATAATATATTACGTTTGTCGTCGGACCTGCAACTTTGACAAAACCGGCATCCCTTGGAACCGATGAGGATCAACATGGGATGGCAGGTTATGATTTAATTCATGAATTAATACTGGAGAAACCATGCTGGATTTTTTACTTGATTACGACCCTGTATTACTGGCGTTCATTGCCACACTATTCACCTGGGGTTTAACCGCCCTGGGAGCATCGATGGTGTTTTTCTTCAAGTCTATTAACAAGAAGGTCCTGAATTCTATGCTTGGTTTTGCTGCCGGCGTAATGATCGCTGCCAGTTTTTGGTCGCTTCTTAATCCGGCGATTGCGATGGCCGAAAAGAACGGATCGGTTCCCTGGGTTCCTGCGCTGGTGGGATTTTTATGCGGCGGGGCTTTCTTACTGCTGATCGACAAGCTGCTTCCTCACTTACACATGGGATTGGCAACCGACAAGGCTGAGGGCATTAAAACTTCATGGCAGCGCAGTGTTTTACTGGTTCTGGCGATAACGCTGCACAATATCCCTGAGGGACTTGCGGTGGGGGTTCTTTTTGGTGCTTTGGCGAACAATCCTGATACGGGGATGCTTGCGGGTGCGGTGGCCCTGGCCATCGGTATTGGTTTGCAGAATTTCCCGGAGGGTGCGGCGGTTTCCATTCCTTTAAGACGTGAGGGTTTTTCAAGACTAAAGGCTTTCAATTACGGTCAGTTATCTGGTATCGTTGAGCCGATAGCTGGTGTTATCGGGGCGTATCTTGTACTCTCCATAACTCCTATTCTTCCCTATGCATTGTCTTTTGCGGCAGGGGCCATGATTTTCGTGGTAGTAGAAGAACTGATACCGGAATCGCAAACCGGCAATGAGACTGACTTGTCGACGATTGGCGCTATGCTTGGGTTTGCCACGATGATGCTTCTGGATGTTGCCCTGGGTTAAATACAACAAGCGTTACCACAGTTTGATCGGGAACAACAATCATCACACAAGCAGCCTCAGGCTATTGCGGTTTACAGGAGAAGAAAAATGCAAAGTAAAGCATCGAGCAAATGCCGCAGCTGCGTTGTGATGATTGTTGTTTTCGGTGCAAAACTTTCCATTCAATGGAAACCGCAATAATTGAGGCTGCTTAAACGATAATTATTGTTTTCGGGGCAAGTCTTTGGTTTGGCTTTTATTTATCCCTGAGACAACGAATGGAGAATCCGAACCGTTTATCATGGTGGAAGCGCATCACATCCTCGAAACTGTATATCATACTCCTGTAATAAGCCCCATCACCATCGTAACTTGTACTGCTCCACCAGAATCCGTTGCAGTTCTTGATAAAAAACTGTCCATTCCTGCTGAGTCGCTCTCCGCATGGCATTGCTGCGAATCCGAATCTGTCTGTTCCATTGCCTTCAAAATTCCATCCAGCAGTTGACTTTAGCTGACGGGCAGCATCAAAGCCCCGCATACCTTCGGTATTCCAAACGGGATTATCAGCACCATTCCGGTTGTCGGCGTATGATTCCAGCGATTTCCACTCATCATCTGAAGGGACCCTCCATCCATCGGGGCATAAATTACCTGTGGTTACGGCATACCAGTTGTAAAGTGCGCCGCAGGTTCGTGCATTGCTGTCGGCGTTGTTGTAATGACAGTATGCACCACTGATCAGGCTGGTCCAATCACTGTTCACGGATACGTAGGGTATGGGTTTGCCGTCGCGGTATGTCGAGGTTCTGAGATTTTGCGCCATCCACTCGTATTGGCCAATCACTATGGT
>CAZPWZ010000376.1:0-3225 GCA_964590675.1 uncultured Draconibacterium sp. | reverse complement strand
GGGTTTAATTTGAAATATCCCAGCATTTCTGCGAAGGGTTGTCCCCATACAATAAAGTCGACGCCACCCTGTATGAGTGCCACAAACAGGAGTGATCCGAGGGTGAGCCCGATTAGTTGCACCCACCTCCTTTGAAACAGGAATATGATCCCGATGCCGAGCGGGAAGAACACGGTTTGAGGACGAATATTGAAGGCAATACCGAATAAAACACCTGCCCAAAACCAGGGCAGGATGGATCGCTGCGCCTGATTTTCACGAATGACAATCCAGAATCCGGCCATGAGAAACGGAACGCTGGTCATCTCCACCAGATTTCGGACACTCATCCATGGCATAAACCAGAATACTGCCAGGAGCAGGCCGGCCATGCGTGCAGATTTCCTGTTTCCAAGCAATTCAACGATCCGGTAGCCGAAATAGACAGTCCCCAATGACAAAATAGCATGGATCAGCCTGACAATGAACATCTTTCCCTGGGGATCGGTCAATCCGATCCAGTTCAGGAAGGTAAACAGCAGGAAATGAAGCCCGGGATAAAATAAATTATGTCCGGTGGGACCATGGTTTCCAGGACTGCCGGGCAGCCAGTCGTTGTAATCTTTGCCAGCAGTCCATGAACCGGCCGATTCGATGACAATAAAGTGATCGTCCAGCATTCCCCAGCCTTTGGCAAAGATTACCGCCAGGAGACGGAAAAGAACAGCCAGGAATATGATCAGAAAAAGTGGGTGGGTATCCCAATACCTTCTCACCAGGTGCACCATCTTTTTGAATCAAAGAATTTATCAAAATCTCTTAGCCTTGCAGGTTATGCCAGCATCGACCATTCATAATAATGATAACCAAGTTCGATCGGGTTGATGCACATTACGGGGATCTGGGCTTCATTGAACATAAGGCGTTCATCCCATGAAGCAAGACTGAATCCCGGAATATCCACGTTCGGATGCGTCATAATCATCATCAGGTCTGCATGCTGGGTGACGCTGTAGGAGATCACTTCTTCTGCAAAGTTAGCTGATTTATAAGCTGTTGTGACTCCGTATGGTACTTTTTCCTCGTCAAAGATATCCGTGATCTGTTTTGTGATGATCATCAGCCGGTTCTTGAGTCCCGGATCCTTTTCAGGTCGCAGGAACATATGGATTTTAGCATTGAAAAGTTTCGCAATCAGCTTCGCCCAATGAACCGCCTGGCGGGATTCAAGATCATTGCTAACCGGGAACACGATGTTTTGATAACCCTCCTTGAAAGCACGTTTTTGCACAACAACCACGGGAACAGGCGATTCGATAACGACCTTGAGTGCATAACTGCCAAAGACATGCTGCAGTCCCTTTTTACCATGCGTACCCAGGATCATCATATTGGCCTTGATCTGAGTTGCAACTTCACTGATGGTCGAAAAAATACTCCCTTCAACAGCCATGGTCTCAATATCCACATCATACTTTTTCTCATAGTAACGCTTGTATTCTTTCAGACGCCATTCGACGTAATCGACACCCACATTTTTCTTTTTTAACGCGGCTTTTGTTTCCTTGTTGATAATGTGGAGGATGCAAGCTTTGTAACCCAGGAATTTAGCGAGTTTTACACCATGAGATATTGCATTTCCGCATACTTCGGAGAAATCAGTTGGAATTAATACTATTTTATTGTATTTCGATTCCTTTGTTGCTTTTACCATATGAAATGATTTATGATTTACGATTTCTTAAGGATTAATTAATGACAGGAGTTGTTTTATTTCCTGGAGATTTTTATTCTTTTGTTCGTTTCTGATTGCAATTGCAGATTTCGTAAAATATTGATGATCAGATAAAAAAGACACCTGTGATTTAAACCAGTCATGCAGGTTTAAATTTTTTATCCCTTCAATCTGCCACTCGAGCCTGAGCTGGAATGAATGGATTAAAAAATCCTCGCGTCCCAGGTAATCAAGATCGGCATCGCAAAGGATCTGCCCTGCTAGTGAAGATGGGCGTTGCGGCAAACTGGTAACCATGATCATCTCACCAATGAAATCGATATCGTCCGGGCTGTAACCAAAAACAGGCAGCATCTGTCTTGATAATTCTACTGACGCGCGTTCGTGATTGGTATATTGGAAAAGGATGCCGGCATCGTGGTAAAGTGCAGCAGTCTCTATGAGAACAGCCGTGTTTTCCGTAATATGTTCAGCAGCAATCAGGCGCTGTGTTGCTTCGTGTACATCGATGGTATGCTCAACACTGTGATAGTACAATGTTGGTTTCAGTTCCAACCGCAGTCTTTGAATGATATAATCCCTGGCGCCGCCGAAATCCATGTGGCAGGTTAATTTTTTGTAAAAATAGAAAAAAAACGTGAAGCAGGTATGGAAAAGTATAAAGATACCTTCGAAATCAGCAGATACTCTTCATCTGGCGGATAGTCGCCGATGGATCTGCTGAGGCGAAAATGGTATTTCCTGCCACCAGGATATCAACGCCGGCGTTGACCAGGTCTTTGGCATTTTGCAGATCAACGCCGCCGTCCACCTCTATCAGGAGGTTGAGGTTTCGCGTGGTTATCATGGATCTGAGAATGGAAATTTTTTCAAGGGTGTGGGGCTTGAACGACTGCCCGCCGAATCCCGGGTTTACCGACATGAGCAAAACCATGTCAGCCTCATCCAGCACACCATTCAGTATGTTCACGGGAGTGTCGGGATTGATGACAACACCTGCCTTTGCGCCGAGGTTACGGATGGTTCTCAAGGCGCCAGCCGGGTCTTTACAGGCCTCCATGTGAATGCTGATGATATCGGCGCCGGCTTTCCTGAATCTTTCCAGATAACGTTCCGGTTCCACAATCATCAGGTGCACATCGAGGGGCTTGGTGGTTGCCTTCCTGATCTTTTCGATTATTGGAAATCCAAATGAGATATTGGGGACAAACAGTCCATCCATGACATCGAGGTGTAACCAGTCGGCTTCACTCTGATTGAGCATCGCAATGTCCTTCTCCAGATTCAGGAAATTGGCCGAGAGCAGCGAAGGGGCAACAAGATGGGACATTTTGAACTTGTTTATCCCAGGTAGGTTTTTAAAATTTTGCTCCTCGATGTGTGTTTAAGACGGCGGATAGCTTTTTCCTTGATCTGGCGGACACGTTCGCGGGTGAGGTCGAATTTTTCACCTATCTCTTCCAGGGTCATCGGATGACTGCCATTGAGACCGAAATAGAGCCGGATTACAT
>CAZPWZ010000375.1:0-3227 GCA_964590675.1 uncultured Draconibacterium sp. | reverse complement strand
TTCATCAAATGCATCCAACAATTCTTTGCGACCCGGCGAACTGAGTGACAGGCTTTGTTTGTAAAGGGAAAGCGCCTCTTTTCGTTCCCCCAGGCAAAGCTTTATATTGGCAGCATTCATCAGGTCATAGGCTGATGGATTAGAAGATATGCCAAGGATTTGAGCATAAATTTCGACAGCGATTTCTGGTTTCCCAAGCACAAATTGACAATAGGCGATTGGGCGCAATACCTTCAGGTTATCCGGGGCGAAAAACCGGAGTTTTGAATACTGGTGAAGCGCACCTTCATAATCCCTGAGATGGAGATGGCATTGTCCGACCTGCATCTGCAGCGTGATATCTTCCGGCTGGAGGTCCGAAGCATCCTTGAAATAGACAAGTGCCTGTTCAAAATCTTTCAGTTTCAGGCAGCACCAGCCAAGCTTTTTCAGGATCCATTGCCGGTCGGCATCAAAAAGTTCCGCCTTCTTATAATATTCCACTGCCTTTTTAAACCGGCCGGTTTTCTGGTAGCAATAGCCTATCTTTTCAAAATACTCGCTGCGCGGACTGGTTCGGGTCAACAGGTCCTCATAGATTCCGATTGCATCATAATAATGGTCCTTCTCAAAATGGAACGAGGCGATTTTTTCAGTAAATCCGGCCTTATCGAGCGATGTTTTAAAACAACAGAGATCCGTAAAGCGAACGGGAAGATGAAAAATATCATCAAACTCCGGTTTTGAAGGGAATAATTTGTAAAACCGGTAAAGGTCCTGGATGTACTGAATGTAAATTGAATTGGATACAAGGGATTGATCGAGAATCTGTTCTTCCGAAGCCATCTCTTTCATCTGGGCGAATTCGGCCTCGAAATTCGTCACGATCATGGTTCGCTGCTGGTCGGGGATGGCTCTGAAATTTATGGCAAATGAATACTTGTCAGAGTTGCAGATGTAAAATGCTTTTTCCAGGCTTTCAAGCAGGCGGGTGTTGATCTCCTCCTTTTCTGAGAAACTCTTGCTGATCTCGGGATGATCGCGATGGAATGGAACGAACCAGTTACTCATTGAATTGAAGAAATCGAACCGTTTAAGCAACTGGAAAGTGCTCATGAAAACATCTCCGCCTTCCATCTGCATCTTCGAGAATTTTTCGATCTTCTCAAACAGGCCGGGCACTTCATTGATCATCTCCTTCCATCCGGGATTCTTTCCTTCAAGGTCTTCTTCATCGGTAAGGTCGGTGAGCTGAAGTTTATCCTCGATCCTGGGCATCATTTTTTTCATCTCCGGGAGTACCTCCTCTTCAAACTCCCTCGTAATTTTATCCGTTTCACGGGCCATGAGCAGCTGCATTAAAATCAGTTCGATCTCGGGCAGGAAGGTTTCATCGGCGTTAAATGTCTTTAGTTTTTCAGCCAGTTCGGAATAATAGCCCAGGCGCTTGTCGTATACCAGCAATCCAAGCACAAGGCCCGTTAGCGCGCGTTGGTATACCTGGTCCTCGCGCATTTCAACAAATCCGATCAGCAGCATGAGTTTTTGCTGATCAAAATGGTTCAGGAGGCTTAAGGTAAGGGCGCTCACGATCAGGCATTTCTCATGCCATTGGATTTGTTCCGATTGATTGATGCGCTCAATTAAGGTAAAATGATCCGTGGCTAATTTTTCGGTAAGCCAGATGAGCTTAAAGATCCGGTCCATCTGCCTGATAGGTACCAGTGGGTTCACAGCGTGTCCGTCACCATCCAGGTCGGCCTGCTCGATGAGTTTGTCCACCTCCCGGTTGAAGAAAATTTCTTCGATTTTTCCCGAGATGACCTGGGGATCCTCCCCGAATTCGTATGAAAGTGCAAGCTTTTCCGATTTCCTGACAGGCAATTCGGTGATCATGAGTGATTGCCTTATTTCATCAGCCATGGCAAGGATCGATGCGCACAGACCGTCAAGTATCGATCTTTGCATCGGATCGTGGTATCCGTCATACGCATACCGGAGCAAGGTCTTATAGTTCTCCTCAAATGTTTCAAGCTGGTAAAAATAATCGGATTTGGTCGTGAACCGGATTAATTTTTCAAGCTCATCCAGAGCGCTCTTTATTTGCTGTTTGACAACAAAATCGCATACCCTGTGATACCTCTGTTCTATCTCTGTGCGATTCATATTCATCCTTTGCTCAAAAGTACGAATTTTCGCATTAACACTGCCTTCAGAATTTAAGTTATCAGAAAACCCTAATTTTGCAGGATGATGAAACACCCGGTGAATTTACACAAAATCTTCCCTCTCTTGTTCTGGCTTATATGTCTGCCCCTGTTTCTGAACGCCCAGCAGTTCGTCGCCGGGTCGTCGGCCAATCTTAACTTCAGGGTGCCTTACCGAACCATGGATGAAGGTTATTACCGCAACGGGAATGCTGTTCTCCGCGAGATGGCCAAATATGTTGTCAGGGAACCCTGGCAGGTCAGGATCCGGATTTCATACAGGATCACCCTGGATGTAAATATGCATGGCGACAAAACCCGGCTGTCAGTTTATTTTACCGATGCTGTTCTGAGCGGGGATAATGAATTCAGGCGGTTCCCGGTCAGTGATGTATTGTTGCCATCAAAAATTAATTTCAAACTGAAGTTGGCCAACCGTTTTGATACAACCAGTTTCACCGAAGCCTCGATCACAGGTAGAACCGTTGGTTTTAACGATTCCCTGGTGGGTCATTTTCCGATTGCTGTTTTTGATCCCACGGTTGACACCCTTATGATTCGTGATGCTGAACTTTATTATGATTCCTCCGCACTGATCGCATTTAAGGCCAGGCTCGACCTCATTCATGACTACTATGCTTCGGTATTATTGCTCGATTCACTGGAACAAATGGCCACAGGAATTCACCTGGACGATCCATCCTTGTTACCCCATAACTATTTTAAGGTGGATGAGATAAACAAGGTGATCGAACGGATACAATCCCGCGATTTTCAGTCAAACCTGCTCCGTTCCGGGTTTGACCCCGGAAGGTTCACTGATAAATTTGGTGCAATGTACCGGCAATCAAGAAGTTTTACCTATACATTCCTGGATGAACTGAAAAAAACTAATTCAATCCCATGGAACAGGAATGAGGTGCTGCTGGCCGATGAATTTACCGGAACGATGCTCTCCTATATCCACCGCTCGAAACTGATGGATCAGCTCCAGGGGCGGATATACCAGGATATCCCCGATCACTATTTTGATCAGAGTTC
>CAZPWZ010000374.1:0-3228 GCA_964590675.1 uncultured Draconibacterium sp. | reverse complement strand
GGGTGCATTCGACCAGGGAAACGCCACCCTGTCGGGCACTTGTCCTCCGGGAGGCTGCGGCGAATGGGACCCGGTGGCCAGTGTTGATCTGAAGGGACATAACGGCCAGTGGTATGAGATCATCCGCTATATCACACCATACGGGGTCGCCTGTTCACATTCCATCAACCTTACCGATTATATGTCGCTGCTGCTTGGCAAGGCGGAATTCAGGTTTAATTGCGCCACCCTCGACAATGGATACTATTACAAGCTGACCCTGAATTATACCAAAGGAACCCCGGCTTATCTTTACAGTTCGGTTCATGAAATATGGAATGAGATTTATCCGTTCGGGGATTACGCCAACCTCCAGCCCGTGGAAGATCAGACCTTCGAATTTCCTGATGAAGCGGTTGCAGCAAAACTCAAGCTTGTTTCAACCGGCCATGGATGGGGCGACCTGAATACCGGCAATGCCGCCGAATTTTATGATGCGACACATCACATCTGGGTCAACGGGGAGTCGACCTTCACCCAGCATAACTGGTACGACTGCAGTCCGAATCCCGATGCATGCCAGCCCCAGAACGGAACCTGGTACCATAACCGCGCCGGATGGTGCCCGGGAGCCATTGCCCAGTGGTTTGACTACAACATGACGCCCTATGTTGCGGGGCAGGATGTGGATCTGAAATATGTTTTTTATGAAAACTATGTTGATCTGTGCCATCCCAACAATCCCAGCTGCGTTACAGGAGTTACCTGCACCAATTGTGACGACGGATTCAACACGGTACTGGATGTAGCGTGCAACCTGGTAGTATTTGCAAACAATCCGCTGCTGACAGGAATGGATCACAGGCTTTCAACAACATCCCGCATCAATGTCAGGCCGAATCCAGCCTCCGGGCGCGTTGAGGTATACTCGGTTGGAGCCACGGCTGTTCAGGCCGCCCCGATTGAGTTACTTACCATTGCCGGGAAAACGGTTGGACATTACACATGGAATGGAAAATCGCTGCAGATGGATGTTTCACAGTATCCAAGGGGTGTGTACGTGCTGAAAATCCAAACCCCGGATGGAACAGAGATGAAGAAGCTTATTCTTCAATAACCGGATACAACCGCTTCCAGACAGCAAATGTCACCATGCAGCAAGCGTGGCAACAGGGAGTTGCCATGGGTGCTTCTTCCAGTTTGCCACCGGCCATCGCACCGCCATCATCGGTGACATTCCCAAGGCATGTTAACGAATATGATACGAGGCAGTTAATAATCAAGAAGGATTCCTATCTGCTGATTGTGAATGAAGCAGTGTGCTTTGATCCATCCGTTGCGGTGAAGAGCAGTTTGTAATGTCCATTGCAATAATCACCCACATCTATTGTCACCAGTGCTTTTCCGCCACAGGATTTTTGATACAACAACCGACCGGAGAAGTCATATGTTGTTACTTCCTGCAAACCTCCTGAAAAGGAAATATTTAATGATGTATTTGCAGGGTTGGGAAAAACGCTGACAATTTCATCACGGGGCTCAATAATTCCAACGGCAAATATGCCTGTTCCGGTTAAAGGAACCTGGTAATTGCCGGTGCTGGCCTGGATGTTTACCACGGCCTGCTTCACACCGGTGGAGGTGGGCTTGAAAGCGACAGCTGCCACGGCTGAATCTCCCTGGCTGAGTGAAATGGGATAAATATTACTGTCGAACAGTAAAAACTGGTTGAGATCGGTACCGCCCAGCGCCAGGCTGTTGATGAGTAAATTTCCGCCGCCGGCATTTTTAATGACCAGGTTCTGAAAAGATGACTGTGTTCCAACAACAAATTCACCAAAATCAACATTTTGAGGAGATACAGAAAACGCGGCAGGTTCTTCAATGAACTCAATGATGAAGGTGACAGCCTGGCCTTCCGGGGTTTTACCTGCCCCGATAAGTTTATTGTCATTGCCGGCAGCATCGTTGATGCTGTAAAAGGTCCATTGCTGTGCATTTTCCAATCCCCTGGCTTCGGCATAATCGTTGAACGTGGTCATATTGCCAAGGGTATCCCTCACAAATGCCAGACGGGCAGTGGGAACCGGCGGCCATGCAGTGGTTATGTAGCCCATAACAGTTCCGTTGTTCAGAACGGTGGTAGGCATCATATCACCCGTAACGAGCGTATTTGAGAAAAGGGTGGTGTTTTGCGGTGTCCAAAGGAATCCATTGTTGCCGACATCGCCTGTAACATAATTTCCGCTTGTGCTGGCGCCGTATCCCTCGCCAAATTCTGCGCTATTTATCAAGTAGGTCTGGCCGTTATACCAGATCACCGGTGTTCTTGATGCGGAAGGAAACTCTGCCCAACCATAGACGACATTGCCATTGGCGCTGATACCGGAAGCCCGGGATCCCAGTCCCACGCCGGCTCCGATCATGTTGTATCCGCCGGACTGTGTCCATTTGAATGCGCTCACATCATAACCCGGGTACCATTGCATCCCCACTATCGAATTTCCATCTGCGGACATATCCCAGCCCGAGTTGTAATCGGTCGAAAACACTAACGGAACAGCCGGATTCATCCCCAGGAAGGTCCACTGGTTTGCAATAGGGTCCCAGGTTCCTGCAGTCTCAACATTGTTCCCGTTGTATTGGAGCAAGCCATTGGAATAGGTACCGCTGGCCATTCCGGTATTTGAAATACCATAAACACTCCCAGCTGTTTGAATGATGCCGGTGGATGCTGACCAAAAATAGCTAACTATGCCGCCAAAGGGCATGCCAACAACGTAATCTCCATTCTCTGAGATTGCGGTCGGATAGGTGTAGGTATTCATCAGGATGGTAACAACGGCACTGTTCACCGTCTCCGGTTTTGAATTGCCGGCTGTAATTTCACCCTGGGGATGCGTGGAAGGGATCCTGAAGTCGGCAGCAGGGTCGGTTGGATTTTGACCAGTGACACGGCCAGCAATACTGAGCAGGATAATAAAGAAAGAAGCTAAACGTAGCTCATAATTATTTTTCATAAGATAAGATTTATTTTTTCGTGCCATATGGAATATCCATAAATTATCCTTCACGGTTTGCATGAATGTTATTCATATGGACATTTTATGGAACATATTCCGTGCAAATATACAAAAAGGAATATATGTGCTGCATAATATCTTAATCCACTACAAGTTGGTGGGAAAAATCATTGTATATTCCAGTCCTTGGATACAAAGAATGTTATCTTTAAATCAAGCCTGTTTG
>CAZPWZ010000373.1:0-3234 GCA_964590675.1 uncultured Draconibacterium sp. | reverse complement strand
GTGAATACCGTTAGCGGAAACAGGGCCGGATTAACCGATCTTTATGCCAGGGGCACCCTGGTGCTCGGCAGCACGACTACCCTGGAAGCAACCTACCGGATGTTCGGGCTGGCAAAGGGTTACCTGCCCGCAGCGGTCAAAAAGCCAGGAGATCTTCCCTATGCTGAAGTTGAAAAGAACCTTGGTTCCGAGGTTGATTTAATGGTGATTTATAAACCGGTACCCAATTTCGAGATCAATGCAGCCTATTGCTTTTTCCTGCCGACTGCATCCATGGAACGGCTGAACGGATTGAATGAAGGGACAAGCCAATGGGCCCAGTATGCCTATGTCATGCTGACCTATAAACCCAATTTTTTCAATTCAGCAAATCACTGATCAGCGGACGTATAATTAATACTTCGCCTGATCGGGACTGCAACAAATTCAAACGTTTATTATATTTTACCGACCTTTGCCGGAAATACTTTCTGATGTCCGACCCTGAAGCGATCCGCATTTCAGATTATAATTATCATTTACCCGCTGAACGGATTGCACAGTTCCCGCTCCCGGAGCGGGATGGGTCCAAATTGCTTGTGTACAGGAACGGTCAGTTAAGCCGGGACATTTTCAGCAATATTGACCGCCACCTCCCCGAAAACAGTGTGCTGGTTTTTAACGACACCAGGGTGATCAGGGCCCGGATATTTTTTACCAAATCAACCGGCTCCCGGATTGAAATTTTCTGCCTCGAACCCATTTCGCCGGCAGCGGAGATCCAGGCAGCCTTTCACCAGCAGTCCAGGTCGACCTGGAAATGCCTGGTTGGTAACCTGAAAAGATGGAAATCAGGGGCCCTGATCCATGAAACCATCCATGAAGGCCGTTTACAGCGCCTCTGTGCTGAGCGTCGCAGCGATTTTGGTGATGGCAGTTTTGAGATCGAATTTCACTGGGATCCGCCCGAAAAATCATTCTCCGACATGCTTGAAGTGATGGGCCTGATTCCATTACCTCCCTACATCCACAGGGATACAGAAGCGCTTGACGCGGAACGGTACCAGACCATATATGCCGCCCATGAAGGTTCCGTCGCCGCACCCACGGCAGGTTTGCATTTTACACCGGCACTGATGCAAAAATTGGAGCAGCATGGGGCCGGATTTGAAAAAATAACCCTGCACGTGGGTATCGGAACCTTCAGGCCGGTAAGTGTCGGCAACATCAGGGACCATGTTATGCACCATGAAACCATTGTCATAACGAGACCAACCATTGAACGGATTTTAAATAATACCGGCAGGCCCCTCTTTGCTGTTGGAACCACCTCCGCACGCACCCTGGAAAGCCTTTACTGGCTAGGGGTCAGACTGATCAAGGAAGGTTCCGGGACTCACCCCCATGTACCTCAATGGTACCCATATCAATCGGGGCAATCCGACAATTTAACGGTCCGACAGTCTCTCGAAGCGGTGCTTGCCTACCTGGAGAAGCACAACCTGGATGAATATGCAGGAGAGACCCGGCTGATGATTGTTCCGGGGTATCAGTACAGGCTGATATCAGGGCTGATCACCAACTTCCATATACCCCAAAGCACATTACTGCTGCTGGTTGCAGCGATGATCGGTGAAAAATGGAAAACCGCCTATGAATATGCACTCTCGAACGGATTCCGGTTTCTGAGCTACGGTGATTCCTGCCTGTTTTTTAATCCGGGGAAAGAATTGTAATGCGTATTTGTGTTGCATTTTACAATCTCGAACAACCGGATTAAACATATAGATTTGTATATTTGCATTGAATTGCGTTTTAAAATCGAAAAACCATGACCTTAGGTATTTTATTGATTTTCGGACTCGGCACCACGGAATTGTTGCTTATAGCCTTAGTAGTACTCCTGCTTTTTGGCGGCAGGAAAATACCCGAACTGATGAAAGGATTGGGTAAAGGGGTTAAAAGTTTCAAAGATGGCATCGATGGCATGGAAGATGATCTAAAAAAACCGGCCGACAAGAAGCCACCTGCCGATCAAACCGAAACGAAACCTTAAGTATTTCCATTTTCTTTAGAATATCGTAATTCGCAGCTATACAATATGGCAAGTAGAATTATCGCTGGAGTTACCGTCGATTTGAACGATGAGGGCTATTTCACGAATCCCGCTCAGTGGACCGACGCGGTGGGGCAGGAAATAGCGAGGGAGGAAGGAATTCATCTCAGCGATAAGCATTATGAAGTACTGCATTTTCTTCGTAACCGTTACGCTCACGGGGATCAGCTTACCATCCGGGCGGTCGGGGAATCCGGGATCATTGATATCAAAGGCTTTTATGGCCTTTTTCCAGGGGCACCGATGAAAAAAGCCGCCAAAGTCGCCGGTATCCCAAAACCCCGGTCCTGTATATAAATGTTTGCAGCGACCACTGCAGTCCGGGGTAGTCTCTCAATTGAAAATCGATTCGCATGATCAAAGAAGAATTTCCGTTGAAAAAAGTCTGCATCATCTGCGGCAAGGGCACCATTGAAGATGTTTACACCACCCTGGTAATGGGCAATGGTGCTGTAATGGAGGGGATCGAAACAAAAATATTCTTTACTTTTTTTGGTCTTGATGCAATTACCAGGAAAACCATGAACAACCTGCACACCGGAACCGTCGGAAATCCGGCCATGCGCATGCCGGGAAACCTCCCCTTTCCTTCGCTGCTTGGCATGCTTCCGGGTGTCGAAGCCGGTGTTTCAGCTTTGATGAGCCGCAAGATGGACAAACTCGGCATTCCACCGGTAAAGGAATACCTCGGTATGATCACTGCCGGAGGCGGCGAAATTTATGCCTGCCAGCTGGCGATGGACATGTTTAAACTCAGGAAGGAAGACCTTTGGGAAGGAGTCAGTGATGTGCTGACGGTGGGCGAGTTCTACGAACGGTGCGGGGGACTCCAAACGCAGATCATCTTCACCTGACAGGCAGCCGGACGGTAGGTACAATGTCTTCAGCCGTTTTTACTGATTTGCTGTAGAAGTAAGGGGTCGACAATTTCAATCCTTCTTCCATCCAGTCGCAGAATCCCCTCTTCCCTGAATTTTGTCAGTACCCGTGTAGAACTTTCCCTCGAAATACCAACCAGGTCGGCAAGCTCCTGTCGTGAAAACGGGATCTCAAACATGTTTGACTCAAAGATGATCCCAGAGAAGTAAAGCAGTGCATCGGCCAGGCGACCATAGGTCCTTTTCTGCGACTGCTTCATG
>CAZPWZ010000372.1:0-3243 GCA_964590675.1 uncultured Draconibacterium sp. | reverse complement strand
AAGCACAGTACCGTTCAGGTCCACAACACTGTTGATCCCGTTAAAGGACAACTTCACCTGCTTAACATGTGCAGGGATAATTATTTTGGTCGTATAATCTGTACCTGCCGATAAAAAACCCTTGTTATAACAATAATCTCCTTCAACGGGATTGATGTATATAACACCGGAAACCGGCGCTGATATTTTCACTTCAATTGTTTTTGTTGTCTCCCATTTAAAACCTGGCGCCACTTTGAGTTCGGCCATTGTTTTTGAATTGCCATTATCCTCATTTTTCTGATCGATTTTATGACACCCGGATAGTGAAAGTGTGATAAAAACCACGAAAAGCAAGATTCCCCCTTTTGTTTTCATAACCTAACATGTTTTTGTATAAATGTATCTTCTCTTATTTGTTGATTGCTTAAAACCAATAATTTTGGAATTCACATTCAAATAACAAATATACGAAAACGCGAAAGGGTTCCCTAACAAAAAATGACCACTGTGTTCATTTTTTTAGTAAGTGTGCTCATTTGATTCGTAAGTGTAACTTTTCTTGCTTAAGTATGAATTTGCCAAGAGCCACCAAAAAAAGAGATGGCAGATTTTTCATTGCTTTTAGAATTTGATGACCGATCCGGAAATCCAGGCTAATTATGGAGTGGTTTTCGAAAGAGGCTAAGGCTTTATCAGTTTTTCCACCATCACCGACCTCTCACTGGTCAGCCGCAGCAGATAAAACCCGCCGGGAAGGCTGGCAATGTCGAGGACTGTGATGCTCCCGGTTATTGAACCCTCAGATATTACCTGACCCTTCAGGTTTGAGAGCGAATATTTGAAATCCACCGGCAAACCCGTTGTTTCAACAGTGATTTTATCACGGGCAGTATTGAACCAGACCTTCGCCATCATTTCATTGGCTATAACAGATGCATTGAGCGAAATGCAAGCCTCCTCCACTTCAGCCTGACTGTTACATCCGGCAGCATTACTATAAATCTCGATGGTTCCTGCAGGATTGGCCAGGTAGTCGCAAATGCTCTGTACCTCGCAGGTTGATAACATAGGATTATTAAATATGTTTAAACCTGTAATGGAACCGGCACCTATGTTTCCAATCCCGTCCAGGGAGGTGAGCGAACTATTGTATCCTATCATAAGCTGCCCGCCGATTGAAGTCAATGCGCTTAGTGCCATAAGGCTGTTCAGCGAGGGATTCCCAAGGCCCCCCAGATGTCCCTGCCCCCCGATAAATAAACCTCCACCGATAAAAGTCAATCCTTCCAATCCGGTCAGGCTGTTCAATAGGGCATTAGAGAAAAACCTTACCACTCCATCTACGGAAACAACATGATCCAACCCGGTTAAATTACTGAGCATGTCGTTGTATTCAATGCTTAGCATGCCCTCTATCGTGCTCAAACCCTCCAGGCCTGACATGCTGGTCAGTGAAATATTATTGCTGACCACTACATCTCCCCCGATGTATTGCAGATTTTCCAGGCCGGAAAGATTTATGAGGCTGAAGTTTCCTTCAATATAAAGCTTATTGCCGATGGAAATGAGGTTGTTTAATCCCTCCAGGTTTTTGAGTACCTCATTGCTTTCAATCATCAGGTTACCCCCAATGGATGTTATCCCTATCAATCCGTTGAGGTTTTCAATATTATATCCGCTAATAACCAGGTTACCTTCAATTTCAGTACAATCCGGATAATCTGTCCGGAAGCTGTTGATTTGAGACTGGAAGATAAATGTAACGCCTTCGGGGAAGCAGGACTCTGCGCTGGCGCTGTTCATTACAAACAGTGCTACCAGCATTAGGAACATCTGTTTCATGACACAATTTTTTAAATTTTAACTTTTACAAGTTCATCATGACATACATTTCGACCGATTGAAGGGATTACTGCCTTTGCAGAAATTTTGGCAGTAAAGGGGTAGCGGGAACCTGAACTCTTTCAAAGACATTAACCCCTAGAATTCGTAAAGATACGAAATAATGCGGTGAAAGGCAAGGATTTCGGTGAAAAGTAAAACCGGGGAAAATAAAAAACCCCGAAACGATTAAGAATCAGGGTTTTTTGTTTGTCAAGGCGTGGCATCGACTGGAATTGAACCAGTGACACAAGGATTTTCAGTCCTCTGCTCTACCATCTGAGCTACGACGCCAAATTGGAGGTGCAAATATACATAATATTTTTAAATCTGCAACAGCTATTTTTCATTTCGGAATGAGAATCACGCTGGGGGTTTAACTCCTTGTCAATTTGGAATACATCACTGAACAGCAAATCAATTTCTGCTTACCTTTGCGCCATGAGAAATCTGGTGATCGACCTGGGCAATACCAATAAAAAGCTGGCGCTATTTGAAAACGACAGACTTGTGGCCCTCGAACAATTTCCCTCGGTCAGGTTGAGCTACTTCCGAAAATTCATCAAGATCCATGGAGAAATCGATTACAGCATCCTTTCATCCGTAGTTCCATATAATCCTGAAATTCAAAAATTTTTATCGGATCAATCTCATTTCATCGAACTGGATGAAAAAACGCCCCTCCCTATTCATAACCGTTACCGATCGAAAAAAACCCTGGGCAATGACCGGCTGGCAGCTGCTGTTGCAGGAGCCGTAAAATTCCCAGGAAAAAATGTGCTTATTATCAATACGGGCACCTGCATCACCTATGATTTCATCAACCACCATAACGAATACCTGGGCGGCGCAATTTCGCCCGGACTGGTTATGCGGTTCAGGGCGTTGCATACTTTTACCGGAAAATTACCGTTAATTCCTGTCCGGGATACCATGATCCTGACCGGGAGAGATACCGAAGAATCAATCCTGTCGGGAGTGCTCACAGGTGCAATCGCTGAAATTGAGGGCATTGCGGGCCGGTACCGGCAGCAGTTCCCGGATCTCGAGATTCTTCTCAGCGGCGGGGATTATAAATATTTTGATAAACGGCTAAAAATGAGCATCTTTGCACTCCCAAATATCGTCATACACGGATTACAACAAATTCTTGCATTTAATGTCAGTCAAGCCAAATAGAATTCAAACCTCCCTCATTCTCTGCTTCCTGTTACTAAGCCCGGCCCTGTTTTCCCAGATCCGGATTACTTCGCCCTATTCGCGTTTCGGGATTGGTGACCTGGCTGACAACAACCATGCCTGGAACATGTCGATGGGCCAGCTGGGCCACGGCACACGCAGTCCTTATCATATTAACTACGCCAATCCGGCCTCATACGA
>CAZPWZ010000371.1:0-3251 GCA_964590675.1 uncultured Draconibacterium sp. | reverse complement strand
TTCGAATTACATTTCGCCCACCATCATTGAGGAGCGGCAGCTGAACATCGCTACCATGGATGTCTTCTCACGCCTCATGATGGACCGAATCATATTTCTCGGTGTTCCCATTGATGATTATGTAGCAAACATCATCCAGGCCCAGCTTCTTTTCCTCGAATCAGTTGACTCCAGGAAGGACATACAGATCTACCTGAATACACCGGGAGGCTCCGTGTATGCTGGTCTTGGGATTTATGACACCATGCAGTACATCAATCCGCATGTTGCCACGATCTGTACCGGTATGGCAGCTTCTATGGGCGCCATTCTGCTTTGTGCCGGTGAAAAAGGAAAACGTACGGCCTTAAAGCATTCCCGCATCCTTATCCATCAACCCATGGGCAGCGCTGAAGGCCAGGCATCTGATATTGATATTACCGCCCGTGAGATCCAGAAACTGAAGAAGGAATTGTACGAGATCATTTCACTGCATTCAGGTCAGCCCTATAAAAGGATACTCAAAGATGCCGACCGTGACTACTGGATGACCAGTGAGGAGGCCCGTGAATACGGCATGATCGATGAGATCCTGGTCCGGTCAAAAAAGGATAGTTAAAAGAGATAAAATGGCTAAACCTGTTGATAAATGCTCCTTTTGTGGTCGCGAAAAACGCGAAACAAGGGTGTTGATTGCTGGCCTTGAAGGCCACATCTGTGAAAGCTGTGTTCAACAGGCCCAGGCCATACTGCAGGAAGAACTGGCGATGGTTAAGCAGAAGGATGTCCCTGACTTCAAATTACTAAAGCCCGTTGAGATCAAAAAGCACCTGGATCAGTTTGTTATAGGACAGGATGAGGCCAAACGTGTGATCTCTGTCGCCGTTTACAACCACTACAAAAGAGTGAACCATTCCCAGTCACTGAATGATGACGATGTGGAAATTGAAAAATCAAACATCGTCGTAGTCGGTGAAACCGGAACCGGAAAAACCCTGTTGGCCAGGACCATCGCGAAGCTGCTTAATGTCCCCTTTTGTATTGCAGATGCAACTGCACTCACCGAAGCAGGCTATGTTGGCGAGGATGTGGAGAGCATCCTCTCCCGGCTGCTCCAGGTTGCTGATTATAACCTTGCAGCTGCAGAACGGGGTATTGTCTTTATCGACGAAATAGATAAAATTGCCCGGAAGGGCGATAATCCATCTATTACCCGCGACGTAAGCGGAGAAGGGGTGCAGCAGGCCCTGCTTAAAATGCTCGAAGGCTCTATTGTGAATGTGCCTCCCCAGGGTGGAAGGAAGCATCCTGAACAAAAAATGATTCAGATCAATACGCAGAATATTCTCTTCATCACCGGCGGGGCCTTTGACGGGATTGACAAAAAAATATCAAACCGGCTGCAAACGAATAAAATCGGCTATAAATCGGATAAGAAAAGGGAAAACATCGACAAGGATAACATCCTGCAATATATCACCCCTGTTGATCTCAAGGCTTTCGGCCTGATACCGGAACTGGTCGGCCGGCTCCCGATTGTGACTTTCATGCATACCCTCGACCGCCAGACATTGCGCCGCATCCTCACCGAACCAAAAAATTCACTCATCAGGCAATACACCAAGCTATTCGACCTGGATAACATCAAGGTAACCTTTGATGATGAAGCGCTTGACTTTGTTGTCGAGAAATCGATCGAATTCAAACTTGGCGCCCGGGGCCTTCGCTCCATCCTTGAAGGTATCATGAACGATGCAATGTTTGAATTGCCGTCAAAGACTTCAACCAAATCATTGAGGATAACTGCTGCTTTTGTTGAAGAAAAGTTCCAGAAAACAAGCATGGCAAGGTTAAAGGTAGCATGATACCAAACCCGGCATAGTTTTCGTTATATTGAAGAGCTTTTTGTACCGGGACATTCATGATTAAATATATCCTCACATTTTTATGCTTTGTTTTTTATTGTACCCTTGCTTTTTCACAGGATACAACAAAAACCGATTCGACCGTCAAAATCATTGATGGAGATACCATTGCCCTTGTTGACATAAAACCCGTGGTCATATTTCCACCCGTGCGGGTCAATACCAAAAGAGAGGCAAAACGTTACGACCGGCTGGTTTATAATGTCAAAAAGGTGTATCCCTACGCCAAATTGGCCGGACAGAAACTCAGTTATTACAAGACCGTCCTGGATACGATCCATGGTGAAAAAGCCAGGAAACTATATATGAAAAAGGCTGAAAAGGAACTGGAGTTGCAGTTTGGTGATGAAATCAAGGAACTGACTTTTTCACAGGGAAAAATACTCATTAAACTGATATACCGGGAAACCGGGAACTCGACCTTTGATATCGTCAAAGAACTCAGGGGAGGTTTTACCGCTTTTATCTGGCAAACGCTTGCCAGGATTTTCGGATATGATCTCAAGACGGATTACGACCCGGGTGGCAGTGACCAGGCAATTGAACAAATTGTCCTGATGATCGAAGCCGGTGCAATATAGTATTTAGTTTGATTGAATAACTTAACTTTACAGTCGAATCTAGGACCGGATGAAGCTATCAATCATCATCGTTAATTACAATGTTAAGTATTTCCTCGAGCAGTGCCTCCATTCTGTTCAAAATGCCTGTATTGGCCTTGAATCGGAGGTCTTCGTGGTTGATAACGACTCCGTTGACGGCTCGGTGAAGATGGTGAAGGAAAAGTTTCCGGAAGTTCATCTTATTGAGAACAAAGAAAATAAAGGTTTTTCTTCGGCCAATAACCAGGCGATCCTCAAATCCAGGGGAAAATATGTGCTGCTTTTAAATCCGGATACGATTGTTGAAGATGATACCCTGCGGAAGGTGGTCGAATTCATGGATGAACATCCCGATGCCGGCGGCCTAGGGGTGAAGATGCTCGACGGCAAGGGAAAGTTCCTTCCTGAAAGCAAGCGCGGACTCCCCTACCCATCGGTTGCCTTCTTTAAGGTCTTTGGATTCTCGTCACTGTTCCCGAAATCACGTCTCTTCAGTACCTATCACCTTGGATACCTCGACAAAGACAAAACCCATGTTGTGGACGTGCTTGCCGGGGCATTCATGCTGCTCAGAAAAAAGGTGCTGGATGAAATCGGCCTGCTGGACGAAGATTTTTTCATGTACGGCGAGGACATCGACCTGAGTTACCGCATCACGCAGGCCGGTTATAAGAATTATTATTTCCCGGGAACGAGGATCATCCATTATAAAGGGGAAAGCACCAAAAAAGGCAGTTTGAATTAT
>CAZPWZ010000370.1:0-3262 GCA_964590675.1 uncultured Draconibacterium sp. | reverse complement strand
AAGCCGGTGAAGATGAACTGATTTACACCTACAACCGGGAACTGTTTTACCATTTCGACAAGGAGAAGGGATTTACCCAGAAGGTGGACTTCCAGAACCCGAATAACCAGGTGATCATCAAGCAAAGCTGGGATGCCGCGCAACAGCGCCTGGACGAGGTAAAACAGCTGGTGATCATTGGTAAGGCAAGCCCCATCGCCTATTATATGGAAAAGATCCTGATGGAGACCCCGATGCTGGCAGCCTATATGGATATGCCCAAATGGCGGGTAAAGCGTCATTTGAAAAGTAAAGTCTTTAAAAAACTGAAGCCGGAGATATTGTCGAAATATGCAGCGATTTTCGAAATCCCGGTAGATCAACTCATCAATCCTGACTTTTTAAATAATTGATTAAATAAACATCATAATGATAAAACTAGATTTTGAACACCGGCAGGCTGGGCATTGTGAAAGTGGCGTAACGCGCAACCTGCTTCACTATCATAAATTCAGCATCAGCGAACCCATGGCCTTCGGCATTGGCGCCGGCTTATTTTTCAGCTACCTGCCCTTCCTTAAAATGCAGCATGCGCCTACCACCACCTTCCGGGTTTGGCCGGGGCAGGTATTCGACCGGGCCACGAAGGAACTGGGCGTAAAAACCGCCATCCATACATTCCGTAATCCCAAGGATTCAATGGATAAGCTGAATGAGATACTGGAACAGGGTTTTCCTGTCGGACTCCAGGTGGGCACCTATCACCTTCCGTTTTTCCCCCCCGAATACCGCATGCATTATAACATGCACAATATGATCGCCTACGGACATGACAATGGCACTTACTTCATCAGTGATACCCTGATGGAGAACCTGGTGGAGATCAATTACGAGGATCTCATGCGCGTAAGGTTCGCCAAGGGAGCCTTTGCCCCCCAGGGAAGGATGTACTACCCGACCTATGTCCCCAAAGATATCGACATCAGGCCCGCCATCATCAAGGGCATCCGGAAGACAGCCTACAATATGGTAGGCATCCCCTTCCCGCTGATCGGTGCGAAAGGGATCCGTTACCTGGCTGGCAGGATGCGGAAATGGGAGAAAAAACTCGGGCCCGAAAAGGCCTCCTATTACCTGGGGCAGGTATTGCGCATGGAGGAGGAGGTTGGAACAGCCGGAGCAGGGTTCCGGTTCATTTACGGCGCTTTCCTCGAAGAGGCCTCCACTGTGCTGAACCAACCCTGGCTCAAAGATATTTCGTTTGAAATGGGTGAAAATGCCAACAAATGGCGGGAATTTTCTTACCTTGGATCCAGAAATTGCAAAAAACGGGGGAAACCTGACCAATCCTATGATTTCCTTGCAGATATATTACTTGAAGTGGCCGACCGGGAGGAGAAGATTTTCCGTAAATTGGCCAAAATCAAATAAAATTTCTATTTTCGCATCAGTTAAAACTCATTGACGTAATTAAGTACTTTAATCATATGGAAGAAAATTCTAACCCGGTTTATAAGGATCAGCGTTATGGACAATCAAGGGAATTACTTTATTCCTATGATGAAAACGGCCAATACAAGAAAGATGTCGGATTTCATGGAGAACCCGACCGGATCATTCTGCAGCAGGCCTGGGATCATTTCAGCGACCGCATCGAAGATGCAAGGCAAAAGGTGATTGCCGGAAAGGTTAGTCCGATCGTTTATTACATGGAAAAATTCCTGGCCGATCCGCTTAACCTATCCATGATGGCAGGCGTATCCATCTGGAAGGTCAAATGGCACTCAAGACCCGGCGTTTTTAAGCGTCTCAGCGAAAAGACCCTGAAAAAATATGCCGATGCATTTAATATCAGCATTGAACAGCTGAAGAAAGTTGAATAAAAGATAACAACTTCCTATGGAAACAAAAACTATGATCGATTATACGCACCGCCAGGCAGGTCATTGCGAAAGCGGGGCAACATCCAATTTATTGCGGTTTTATGGTGTCGACATGTCTGAACCTCTGGCATTTGGCATTGGCAATGGACTCTATTTCAGCTATATACCTTTCTTAAAAGTACAATTTGCACCCATGATCTCATTCAGAAACCTGCCCAATACCGTTTTTCACAGGGGGATGAAGTATCTTGGAATTGATGCAACGGTAATTAAGAAATTCAAGGATCCCAAAGAGGCGATGCTTGCGCTGGACCGGAATCTCGAAAAAGGCATCCCCACCGGGATGCAGGTCGGGGTATTCAACCTCACATTTTTCCCGCCTGAGTACCGCATGCACTACAACATGCACAACCTGGTGTGCTTCGGGAAAGAAGGAAACCTCTATCATATCAGCGATACGGTGATGGAAACGGCACATGTCCTCACTTACGACGACCTGGTCAGGGTGCGCTATGCCAAGGGGGTATTTGCACCCGAAGGTAAGATGTACTGGATCAATCATGTACCCAATAACCTGGATATCAGATCGGCTGTAAGGATGGGGATCAAAAAAACGGTTTATGAAATGATCAAGATCCCGTTCCCCCTGATCGGGGTAAAAGGGTTGCGCTGGATGGGCCGTGATCTGAAGAAATGGCCCAAAAAGCACGGGGTTGAAAAGGCCTCGTTTTATCTTGGGCAGGTACTCAGGATGGCTGAGGACTTTGGTACGGGCGGCGCCGGATTTCGTTACATCTATGGCGCTTTCCTGAAAGAAACGGGTGAGATGTTCAATCATGCCGAATTACTTGAAGCCGCCGAAATGATGGGTAAAACAGCCAACAAGTGGCGTGAATTCACCTATATCGGGGCCCGCAACTGCAAAAACCGCTCCCAGCCGCAGGAGGACTATGGGATGCTTGGGGATATGATGATTGAAATTGCCGGGATGGAAGAGCAGGTATACAAGAAACTGGATAAAATCAAACTTTAATGTCTGACCGGCCGATCATCGAAATCAGGGAGCTGACAAAATTTTACAAGGGCAACGACGAACCTGCGATTGACAATATTTCCCTGGAAATCTTCCAGAACGAGATCTTCGGGTTGCTGGGACCCAACGGTGCAGGGAAGACCACCACGATATCGATACTTTGCGGACTGTTCCCACCCACCCGCGGGGAGGTTTTCATTGATGGCATGGAACTCCGGTCAAATCTTGATAATATCAAACACATCATCGGCGTTGTTCCCCAGGACCTGGCCCTCTATCCTACCCTCACCGCACTTGAAAACCTGACCTTTTTCGGGAATATGTACGGATTACGGGGGCAGGATCTGCGCGACCGCATTGGCAGTTA
>CAZPWZ010000369.1:0-3270 GCA_964590675.1 uncultured Draconibacterium sp. | reverse complement strand
ATGGATCATCCAGGTTTTTATGAATGCTGTATTGCCGCCATTTTACCAGGACCAATTGCAGGTCGTCGGGGTAACTTGAATCAAAATGCACAAATTGCCGGTTCCCGGGGTGTATAAATCCAAGTGATTTGGCATGAAGTGCCTGTCGTGGAAGCAATTTAAAACAATTCTGGACAAACTGCTTGTATTTTGTAAACGTGGTTCCTTTAAGAATTTCTGATCCGCCGTAACCCTCGTCGTTGAACAATGGATGCCCGATATGCTTGAAATGGATCCTGATCTGGTGCGTACGCCCTGTTTCAAGCCTGCATTCCACCAGGGTCACATAACCGAAACGCTCAAGGACATGATAATGTGTTACGGCGTGGCGTCCCTTCTCGGGATCATCGTAAACAGCCTGTACCAGGCGGTTCCTGATATCCCGGCCGATATTGGCATCGATGGTGCCTTCATCATGGTCAATGTTCCCCCAAACGAGCGCCACATAGGTCCGGTCGATGGTATGGTCAAAAAACTGCTTTGCAATTTTTGTCTGGGCCATGTCATTTTTGGCAATCAGCATGATCCCGCTTGTATCTTTGTCGATCCGGTGAACCAGGTATGGCTTTGCATCCGGATCACCGGGCCTGTTTGGCTGCAGGTGGAACAGCAGTGCATTTTGCAGGGTTCCTGAAAAGTTACCATGTCCGGGGTGCACGACCATCCCCGGATCTTTATTCACTACGATGATATCGTCATCCTCATAAACTACAGAGATGGGTATGTTTTCGGGGTATATCTCTGTATCGCGGGGTGGGAAAGCCAGTACAATAGAGATTACATCAAGGGGTTTGACTTTGTAGTTGGGTTTGATCGCCACCCCGTTCACCAGGATATTGCCGGCATGGGCTGAATTTTGAATCCTGTTCCGGGAAGCGTTCTCAATTTTGGCCATCACGTATTTATCAATACGGATCGGATGCTGCCCCTTGTCTACAACAAACCGGAAATGCTCAAATAATTCATTTGAATCATCTGTGAAATCATGCTTTTCGTCGTGGGGATCTGCCACAGTGATTACCTTGAAATAATGAATTTCACCATACCCAAACGGATTCCCGAACGATCTTTGAGTTCGAGGAAATAAAGCCCGGCATTCAAACCGGCAACATCGATGGCAGTTTTATAGCCCGTCTTAATTCTGGCATGGCCGACCATATCGGTGATGGTGATGGTAGCAGATTCGTTAACAGGACCGGTTTCAGAATTCTCCTGAACTCTCACCTGCAATGTGCCTCCGGAACAGGGATTGGGGTATACGGTCAGTTTCAAATCGTTACTCCTGTGCTCCCCGATCCCGACAGGAATTGGTTTGCCAACCACCGGGCGGATCATAAGCGATCCGGAAAATGCAGAAGTATTCCATACCCCGGTTGAATTGTAAAATATCTCGCCCTGACTGTTGTTATAACGGTCATATCCGATCGATAAATTATCACCGGTTGTTTGGATCCAGCCCACAAAAAAGGTCCCAGTGATGCGAAGCGGCGGATTCAGGTGATAGGTTACAAATTTGTTAAGACTATCCGCGTACCGGGTGAAAACCAGGTCAGAATAAATGGTGTCGCCGGGCTTCCCGGCATTGTCATTCCATACGCACAGATAAAAAAACTGTTCGCTTGCGTTGCTGAGTGTCTTGTTGAAATACATTTTGATGGCACGAAGCGTATCGGGAGATTTGTTAAGCTTAAACCTGTAGGCAAGTTTTGAACCCGTGGGGGTAAGTCCGTAGCTGGCTTCAGGGGTGCCGTCATCATAGGCAAAATAATTGTAAAAACGCTGGTAACCCTGCATGGTGTCACCAAATGCGGACCCTGGTGTAATATCCCTGACCACATGCCTGAGCAGGAAACTTGCGCTGTCGGCCTGGCTTATCGGGATCAGGAAGGGCACCTCCGGATGCGCGAACTTCTGATAGGTAACATAAGGGACACTTGTAAATGGCGGGATGTTATAATTACCGCCGCTATATGATTTTGAAAAACTTCCGCCGGGATCGGTAACATAATAATTATAGGATGACAAATGCTCTAATACGTCCCTGTTGCTCATCACGACATCGATGGTATCGCGCATTTCATTTGTGGGATCATCACTGTACTGGGGATATGGCATTGATTCGTACCTCTTCAGCAGCGATGGAGGCCGGTAAACGAACCGGAGTTCCGGATGGACGGTGTCGTACCGGTTACGGCCGGCATCCAGGTAAACATTATCGAGATTCCACTGATCGGTGTTGCTTTGCCAGCTTGGCTCCGCAGAACTTGCCAGGCTAACGTAATTGAAAAACCGGAAACGGAAATTTTTAGTAAAATACCGTGGGTCTTTCACAGGCAGGATAACCTGCATAAACCACTTGTTGTTTCTGAGAAAGAAGGTGTCGAGGGCCATTCCATTGGCATGCCATACCCGGGTCCAAAGATCCGGGATTTGAATTGTATCATTGGGCAAAATGCTGTCATGCGCCGGTATAAGGAATTCGAGGATCAGTGAATCTGAATTTTGAGGAGCTTTCCCTCTTCCCTGGGGTTGATAATAGAAGCTGAAATAGACGGAATCACCGGGGGTGAGCGCACGCGGGACAGGGGTGAAGGTGGAATCGAGCCGGATGTAACGGGATGTCAGATAGTCGGCAATAAATGCCTGAGGACCGGGTACCGCATTGGGATACATGTTGCCTGAATCGTTGATCGCATCCAGGGTCATGGCGCCTAAATTGATCGGGTAGACCGGCATATCATCGTTTTCAAAGGCAAAATGATCAGTCCACCGAAGCGGGGAGGGAAAAACATCATCGCTGGAAAAATCGTCAGAGAACGGCAACATCACAGGGGTTGTATCCTGCATTGCGGTTAAATAGTCATTACCCGAATAACCCTCCATTTGCATTCCGGCCTTGATTCGCTGCAATTCCATTGCCTTGGCTTTCACTACCGGGTTCATGTGTAAACCTGTAAGAATTTCCTGGCTGAACCCAAAACCGGAAATCAGAAAAATGAATATGATTAATAAAAAACGCATCAGGTATTTTTTACGATTTACGATTTACGATTTACGATTTTTGATTTACGATTTTCTCCTGCGGAGAATTATCTTACTGTAATGAATCAAATGCAACGGAATCCATTCTTGCCTCCGCGGCTTTTGCCCCCATGCCAACGGTCAGATCAATAGCGGATCCTTTGTCATGCACGGTTCCCGCCCTTATTGAATGACCTTCGAACAACTGGT
>CAZPWZ010000368.1:0-3281 GCA_964590675.1 uncultured Draconibacterium sp. | reverse complement strand
GACCATCAGGCAGTTTACAAGTCAGCCCCTGCCATTTCTTTACTGGGGCGATCAACCTTTTACATCCGGCCCGGTATACGTGGGGGCGATCATCATGTTCCTCTTTGTGCTCGGACTAATCATCGTGAAGGGGCCAATCAAGTGGTGGCTGCTTGCTGCCACCCTCCTGTCCATCCTCCTGGCATGGGGGCATAATTTCATGTGGCTCACCGACATCTTCCTTCACTACCTCCCGGGTTACAATAAATTCAGGGCGGTCTCCATGATCCTGGTGATTGCAGAATTTACCATACCGTTGCTGGGGATCCTGGCCATGCGGGAGATCTGTGAAAAAAGACATGATCAGAAGGCCCTTTTCAATGGCCTCAAGATCGCGTTCATTATCGTTGGAGGAATCGTCCTGTTTTTTGCATTGTTCCCCGGCATGTTTCTCGATTTCGTGGGCGCCGGAGACAAATATGCGCAGCAGCAGTATCAGCTCCCCGACTGGCTTATGCAGGCTATCCGCGATGACCGGCTGCGGATACTCAGGATGGATGCCATCAGGTCGTTCGTTTTTATCCTGCTGGCAGCCGGGCTCGCCTGGGCGGTGCTCTTCAATAAGATAAAAAAGGAGTACGCCTACATTGCCCTCATCGTGCTCTTCCTGGCCGACATGTTCACCGTGAACAAAAGATATCTCAACAGCGAGAGCTTTGTGTCGAAGTCCCGCATGGACAACCCGTATGAGCCCACAACTGCCGACAGCCAGATACTCCAGGACAAGGATCCCAATTTCAGGGTGCTCAACCTTTCCACCAACACTTTCAACGATGCCGGCACCTCCTATTATCACAAGTCGATCGGCGGGTATCATGGCGCAAAACTCCGCCGTTACCAGGAACTGATTGACCACGGCATCCAGAAAGATATTCAGACCTTTGCGAAAAGCATGAGCACCGACAGCACACCTGTTCTTAACATGCTGAACACCAAATATTTTATCATCCCAAACAATGACCGGCAACCGGTGGCATTTCCGAATCCCCGGGCCATGGGAAATGCCTGGTTCGTATCTGCGGTGCAAATGGTCGACAATGCCGATGCCGAAATACTGGCAGTCAGTACTTTCAGACCCGATTCGGTGGCCATTGTTGACAAGTCGTTCGCCGGGGAACTCAAATCGTTTGTCCCATCAAAGGATTCAACAGATTTTATCACCCTTGATTCCTATGCTGCGAATGCCCTCACCTACAGCTACCAGGCTAAAAATGGCGGATTGGCCGTTTTCTCCGAGATCTATTATCCAAAGGGATGGAATGCCTATATTGACGGGCAGGTTGCACCGCATTTCAGATCTGATTATGTGCTGCGTGCCATGGTGGTTCCCGCCGGATCGCATAAGATCGAGTTCAAATTTGAACCTGCAGTCTACAGGGTCGGTGAAAAAATATCCCTCATCTCCTCCATCATCCTGATCGCCTGTGTCATCTTAGTCGCTGCATTTGAAATAATGGCCGGGCGGAAGCAAAAGGCATGAAAAAGGCACTGATCATCAGTTATTACTGGCCACCCAGCGGGGGTGCAGGCGTACAACGATGGTTGAAATTTGTCAAATATCTCCGGGATTTCGGCTGGGAACCGTTGCTGTTTTGCCCCGAAAATCCTGAATATCCTGAAACGGATACCTCCCTGTTCAAGGATGTTCCGGATGGCCTCGAGGTGATCAAATTTCCGATCTGGGAACCTTACCAGGCCTACAAAAGGCTTCTAGGTCAAAAGAAGGAGGAGAAGATCAACGCCGCCTTTCTTAGCGAGAAAAAGAAAAACAGGCTCCTTGAAGATCTCTCTGTATGGATCCGCGGAAATTTCTTCATCCCCGATGCACGTAAATTCTGGATCAAACCCTCGGTAAAATTTCTTTCTCAATATCTTGATTTACATCCGGCAGATGTCATCATATCCACCGGTCCGCCGCACAGCACCCACATGATCGCGATGCCGCTGGCCGCGAAGTTCGGACTCCCCTGGCTGGCCGATTTTCGTGATCCCTGGACCAACATCGATTTTTACAAGGAGCTGAAACTCACCGGCTGGGCCGACAATAAACACCATCAGCTTGAGCTGGAGGTGCTCAGGAGGGCAAATGCCGTTACGGTGATCAGTAACTCCATGGCCGATGATTTCAGCAAGATCCATCCTCGATCCTATACCGTGATCACCAACGGTTATGATTCGGATGATACCGGCATGCCGGCACCCATCCCGGATTCTAAATTTTCCATTGCACACATCGGCACCCTTGTCAGCACGCGCAACCCGGTAACCCTCTGGGAGGCGCTGAAAGCACTGCTCAGCACACATCCTGATCTTGCCGGAGATCTGGAGATCAAACTGGTGGGGAAGGTTGATTTCACCGTCACAACTTCACTTGAAAGTTATGGATTGTCACGGTTTGTCAGGAGAATTGACTACATGCCGCACGACGAGGTGGTGAAATGCCAGCAGCAATCACAGGTACTTTTGCTGATCATCAACAACACCCCCAATTCAAAAATGATCCTGACCGGGAAGTTTTTTGAATATCTTGCCGCCCGAAGGCCGATATTATGCCTTGGCCCCGAGGATGGTGATGCCGCGCGTATTTTGAGAGAAACCCACGCAGGGCTGCTGGCTGGTTTCGGGGATGTTGAAATAATGAAGCAGCATGTCCTCCAATTATATCAGGGCTTTAAAAAAGGCAACCTCACCGTTGAAAGCCGTGAAATTGAAAGATATTCGAGGAGAGAACTCACAAGACAGTTATCACTGGTCCTCAATGCAATAACCCCGAAAGCCCGCTAGTCAGCAGGAACATCCACCGACTTATAACTGACCACCACCTTTTTCTTCCAGTATCCCATGCGGTAATACCCGTAGTAAAGCACCACGCCTGACAGCCATCCGATGGGTATCGACCACCAGATGCCATCAACCCCGATAGCCGCGTTGTTTGCGAGAATATAGGCCACCGGGATCCTGATGATCCATAATGAGAACAGGCTGATGAACATGGGAACCAACGTATCGCCCGCGCCACGGAGTAATCCGTTGATCACGAACATCAGCGAAAAAAGGATGTAAAATGACCCGATGATGCGCAGGTAGTCCCCGCCAAGGTCAATCACAACCTGGTCGCTGGTGAACATCCGCATCAGGAGCCTTCCGAAAACAACGGTGATCAGCGAGATGATTGCTGAAATCACGCTGGTCATGATGAGCGTAGCCCTGAGCCCGGCCTTTACGCGGTCGGCAACGACGCC
>CAZPWZ010000367.1:0-3281 GCA_964590675.1 uncultured Draconibacterium sp. | reverse complement strand
GCTGTGCCGGATGGCATCGAGGGCGTAGCTTGAATACGAGGTTGTGACAATGACTTCGAAATTTATCTCCGGCAAGGCTGACAATAGTTCAAACCCTTTGCCATCGGGCAGTTCAACATCGAGAAAGAGCAGATCAAATTTCAGATATTTAATCAGTGGCTTTGCTTCAGCAACTGTAGCGGCAACCCCGGCAACACGAATATGAGGAAAATGATCATTCAGGAGGTCCGACAGCATGGTACTGTTAAACGGATCATCTTCAACAATGAGCGCCAGGATTTCATGGCTGTCTTCCACTATGCTATCTTTTATGTTGTAAATGTAAGGAAAAAAGTGAAATCAGTTTGAAACACAAGCACATTACCATATATTTGTTAAATAGTTCACAAACGGTTGATAACAAGTAAAATCTGCAATATGAAAAAACAGATCATGGCTTTCATCGTTTTACTCATGATTGGATGTAACATCTGGGCGGGAATACCCCATATTAAATTTATTTCACTTAACAGAGATAGTTTACGGCTAATCATCCAGAATAAAGGGATTGCAGATACAACAAGACTGAATGCCCTCTATGCCCTGGCCAGGAGTTACGATTATGTGAATCCGGATTCGCTAATTTTCTATACGAAGTTATATCGCAGGGAATCTGAAACGTTGGACAATAATGAAGGCCTTGCCAGGTCATTTCAACTGGAGGGGTTCTATTATTCATTGCTTGGCAAACACAAAGATGCATTATCATGCTATCAGAAGGAACTGAAATACGGGGAAGAATCAGGTGACCTTGACTATATTGGCGACGCCTGTGCAAGCATCGGCATGGCCTACGCCCAAATGAACAGCCTTGACAAATCCATTATTTACCAGCAGAGATGCCTTCTGCTCGCAAAAAAATTCAAAGATCCTTCACGCCGGATTAATGTGATGGGGAATTTGTCTTATACCTATTTTCGGGCAGGTAATCTCCGGAAAGCGATCGATTTAAATCTGGAAATTATCAGGCTGATCGACAGCATGCCTGAGAAAGAGCAATTCATGGTTGAACGGGCAGGCACTTTATGTAACCTGGCCCAGTTGCAGAAAATAACAGGAGATGTCAGGAATTCGCTTAAAAATTTCCTCGAGGCCTACGAACTTAATAAGCGTTCGGGTAATTCTGAGTATCTGGGATCGTGCCTGGAAGGATTGGGGAATTTATTTGCAGAAGATTCGCTCAATCTTCTCGGGCCTGTAATCGGTGATAAACGCCCAAGCATTGAAATCGGTCTTGGATTCCTGAAAGAATACCAGAAAAAAGCATGGCAGGAAAGGGATACAGTAAAGATGGCGAGTTCCCTTTTTACCTTAGGCAAGGTTTACATCCGTTTGAAGGATTTCAGGCAGGCCCTGGCATATTTATCCGAAGGATGGCGTTTCCGCAATCACATTACCGATCTTGAACTCCTGAGGGATTATACAAGAACTTTTTCGCTGGTATACAGTAAACTGGGCGATTATCGCAACGCTTATGATTTTGCATCACTGCAGATACAATACAGCGATTCCCTTGACAGGGTAAAAATGGCCGAAAAAGTAAGTCTTCTGACCGAAAGTTTCGAGATTGAAGAGATGGAGGGCCAGCTCAGCCAAAAGGAAAAGCAGCTCGTTATCAACCGGTTTATTACATGGCTTTTCGTTGCCATCTCGGCGCTGATCCTTATCCTGGCTTTAATCGTATTATATTTTCTCAGGCAGAAGCAGAAAGCAACAAAATTGCTTGAACAGCAGAACAGGGAAATCGAAAAAGCACGGAACCGTGCCGAACAGAGCGAGAAGTTCAAGGAGCGGTTCCTGGCCAGCATGAGCCACGAGATACGAACGCCGCTGAATGCGGTGATCGGTATGACCGGCCTTCTGCTGGATGAACCGCAACCTCCAAAAACGGAGAGTTACCTGAAGAACATCAAACAGGCCGGCGAACACCTCACCGGCATCATCAACGACATTCTTGATTTGTCGAAAATCGAAGCAGGAATGCTGGAGTTGCAGGAAGCACCTTTCAGTCTTCAGCATCTTCTTGAAGAGATGAAGAATCTGTTCGCCGTGAGGGCGAAAGAGAAAGACCTTCAATTGATCGTTCATGAAGCGGATGGCGTTCCAGCCTGGTTTTCAGGCGACATCGGAAGGATCAGGCAGGTATTGCTGAACCTGGCGGGCAATGCCATTAAATTCACCGACCACGGCTCGGTTCAGATAAAAATTACACAGGATGGATATGAAGGAGAAAAGCCGTTGATCACTTTCAGTGTGGAAGATACCGGTTTGGGGATCGCGGAAGCAGAGCAGGCTGCGATCTTCGAGGAGTTCGTCCAGGCGGAGCAAGGCGTGGATCAAAAAGTTACCGGCTCCGGGCTCGGGTTATCCATTTCAAAGAAGCTCGTGGAAAGAATGGGTGGAACGCTTAAGGTCGAAAGTGAACCAGCGAAGGGATCGGTGTTCAGTTTCACGATACCTTTGACCCGGTCATCAGAAGAGGCATATCAACTGCTGCAAAAGGAGAAGGAACTATCGGTAATGGCTATGAAAGGTGTATTCAGGATCCTGGTGGTCGAGGATAATCCTACCAACCAGATCGTGACCGAGGGCACACTGGAAAAAATCCTGCCTGAATCTATAACGGTCCTTGCCGAAGACGGGTTTAAGGCTTTGGCCCTGCTTGAAAATGAAAAATTTGATCTAGTGCTGATGGACATCCGGATGCCGGGTATTGATGGATATGACACAACAAGGAGGATTAGGCTTCTGGGCAATGAAAATGCAAAGATTCCGGTAATCGCCCTAACCGCCAGTGTGATCCGGGCCGATATTCAGCGTTGTCTGGAGGCAGGGATGGATGGTTATGTTCCTAAGCCGGTATCAAGAAGCATCCTTACTAAAACCATCCGCGACATGTTAAAGATTCCACTTGATGCAGGTTTCATTTCAGAAGAGGCTGAAAAGGAAAATTTTCTGTCGCGGCTGAAATTAAGGCCTTCCTGGTCAGATCGCCTTTTTGAACTGTGCAACGGGAAAAAAGACCGGTTTATAAAGTACCTGACCATTTTCCTTGCACAATCGGAAACGGAGGCAGGGAACTGGGAGGAGTGGATAGATCAGCAGCAGCATGAGCGCCTCGCATTTTCAGTACATAAGCTGTTACCGCACATCAGGATCTTCCTGGATGAAAAAACCGCAGCAATGGCGGTCATCCTTGACCAGGAATTACGCAAGGGGTGGTCTGAAAACCATTCAGCGAA
>CAZPWZ010000366.1:0-3285 GCA_964590675.1 uncultured Draconibacterium sp. | reverse complement strand
GCATAGGCAGAGAAGGTACAGAGGGTGACTATTGACTTATGCTGCATCGTGCCTACACGGGCCTTTCAGCCGGCCAGGCAGCGCATTCACTGGGCCTCTCCGAAATTGAAGAGGCAATTGAGAATGAAGACGGGATCGATACCCGCGATATCAATTCAAGCAACTATTACCAATCCTGGACCAGGGTCAGCCTTAACGGTGAACCACTCTTCGGAATGGTGTTCGATACACTGGTCAGTAACGTAAGTATGACGGAGACAACGCCATCACGTAACATCAGTTCATCTATGGCCTATGTTTATGATGCTTCAGGTGGCAGTTCATTCGGAGTAAGAATGGTTGCGAAATCCTTTTTCAGGGATCTGGCAGACAGGCAAATGGCGATTGATATCACCAGCAGCGTTGCATCGGCCGGGGTTATCAACTCGGAAGGGCGCTGTGGTGCTTTCTGGCAGGTTAATGAAGGTGCACTTACTGCCGCAGATGGACCGGGAACTATCATTTCTGCGGGTGATATTGCGGGTACCTTTAAAATCAGCGGCCATCCATACTATGTAAAAGGTGAAGTCACCGTTCCTGACGGTCAGACCCTCACCATCGAGCCGGGAGTCTGGATTAAATTTGCAGATCGGTTCAGATTTAATATCAAAGGGAGGATACTTGCCGAAGGAAATGCTGAAAATTCGGGGAGTATCGTATTTACTGCAGCCAATCCGGAAAGGGGATGGGGGCACCTGGTTATGAATGACATCGGGCTGGCCAACGAACAATCACGACTTGATTATTGTCTTTTCGAAAAGGGATATGCAGCCGTTGAGCCTGAAAATTCCGGAAGCGGTGCAATCTTTATCAGGAATTCAAATAATATTGTCATTAACCATTGCCTTTTCCGTGAGAATGATGCCAGGACAGAAATTGGTCAAAGGCCCAATGGAGGTGCAATAGGTATCAGCAACAGCAGCCCCGTTATCAGCCATTCGGTATTTTATGGCAACAGGGCTATGTATGGGGGAGCCATTGATCTTGACCAGAACTCTTCACCCAACATCAGCCGTTGTCTTTTTTATAACAATGAAGCAGTGGTATGCGGTGGTGCCATAGTGATCAACAAGCAATGCAATCCAATCCTCGTAAACAATACAATAACGGAGAATTCGACGCATCATTTCGGGGGTGGAATCATCGTATCGGATAATTCGAATCCACAGCTTGTCAATAATATCCTTTGGGGGAATACAGCCTCTGTTGGAAGTCAGATCAGCGTTAAAACAAACAACTGCAATGTGTTTATGTCCTATTGCGATCTTCAGTTCGGAACAAAGGATATTCAGCCATACGGCATCGGAAACGGAACTTTTATCAATAGTTATCTTGAGGATCCGCTCTTTGCTGATGAGCCGGCAGATATTTTCGTGCTTGACAGCATCAGGCCATCGGTATGTATCGATGCCGGTGATCCATACCTTCCGCCTGACCCTGACGGCTCCCGTTGCGATATCGGCGTTTATTGCCAGACCATCGCCGGCATAACCTCAAGCCAGCCCATCGCCATCCGCGAAGTGAAGTTTAGCCCGAATCCATTTACCGATTATACAGGAATCACTTTTGCACTTCCCGGAGATGCCAGGGCAGAGGTTGACATATACAATGCACTCGGCAACCGGGTAGCAAAACCTGAGATTATTTCAGGGTCAAGCGGAGAATTCAGGTTGGTCTGGAATGCAGGGGGATTCCCTGAGGGTATTTACCTGATCAGGATCAGGTACGGAAACGATGAAATTATACGTAAAGTAGTGAAAGTTCATTGACATGGTCACCGCTGGAACCCGGCCGGCCGCATAAAGGAGTCTGGCCGGGTTTACGGTGCCGTTAAATAATTGATTTAAATTCAGAGATTATGAAAAGGTTACTGGTTTTCCTGCTGATTATTCTGGACACCTTCAGGCTGATGGCCCAGGTTGGGACCTTTAGCGGAGCCAATCTGCGTGACCTTAACGGAAAACTGGTGCCTGTGTCTGCCATTGTTGAACCCGGGCACCCTTTGGTAATGGTGTTCTGGAAATCAGGAAATTCAAGATGTTGCGAAAATCTGGAAACCTTACAATCGGCATGGATGACCAGCCTGAAGGATAGGGGTGTGAATTTCATTGCCATTTGCGAAGATTGTTCAGGTTCCTGGGCTCATGTGAAACCCATTGTTAAAGCCAATGACTGGGATTTTGATGTTTTCATTGATGTAAACGGTGACCTGAAAAGGGCATTGGGCGTGACAGCAATCCCGTCAACACTTCTTTTTGGCAGAGACATGTTTCTTTTATGCAGGCATCCGGGCTGGTGTTCAGGGAACGAAGAATTGTTGTGTAAGAAAATTCTGGGTCACCTGGAAGCGATGGATGCTCAGGTACCATTGGAATGATTTTTATTCCGGCTTCGGTTTACCCGTTAGCGCTGATATTTGCTTATTATAAAATTAGGATGTTGGATCGGCAAATTCCGTCCCGGCAAAATACCGGGGCGGATTTTTTTTTGGTATATGGGCGTAACTGTATTCTAAAACCTTACTTTTGCATTCCTTTGCATCCGGGCTGTTTTGTGCCGGCTAACACCCTGATTTGCTTGCATAAAGCCCGTAAGCAGGATGTTACAGAAAAATTGCAAGAAAAAATGTTTAAATGGTTGCGCATATTAAAATAAAGTTCTATTTTTGCAGCCCGTTTCAAAAGATTCAAATTTTTCTATCATGTATCTAACTTCAGAAGTAAAGACAAATATTTTCAGTGCATATGGCAAGACAGCCACTGATACCGGATCAGCCGAAGGTCAGATTGCGCTTTTCACCCACAGGATCCAGCATCTTACCGAACACCTGAAAATCAACAGAAACGATAAGGTTACCGAGCGTTCACTTGTACGCCTGGTAGGTAAGCGCAGAAGACTGCTTGATTATCTGAAGGAAAAAGAAATTGAGCGTTACAGGGAGATCATCAGGAAACTGAACATCAGGAAGTAATTCCCTGTATCATCACGATAGTTGAGAGGCAATTTTTTAATTGCCTCTTTTTGTATCATTTAAATTCAATTATTTCTGATTGTTTCTCAACCCTATCTATTTAAACAGTAATTTTGCAACCGTTTATGCGGAGATCCCGCTGAATGCTTAAATACCAATTTTCAAATATTTTTATGCAAGGAATTGTAAAAACTTTCCACATTTGAAATGGAAGGACCATCTCAATTTAAACCGGTCGTCTTTCCAAACAAGCCTGTTTGATCTTAGTATAAAAA
>CAZPWZ010000365.1:0-3286 GCA_964590675.1 uncultured Draconibacterium sp. | reverse complement strand
AATACCCTGGTGAAGGCTGATATCACCGTCAATAAAAACATGGTTCCGTTCGACAGCCGCTCCCCGTTCCAGACTTCCGGGCTGCGTGTCGGCACACCGGCCATCACCACCCGCGGCATGAAGGAAAAACACATGCTCAAGATCGTCAACCTGATCGATGAGGTCATCAGTGATATTGAAAACGAAGCAAAGATTCTCAAGGTGAGGAAGAAAGTAAATGAGCTGATGGCTGAATTTCCCTTATTTGCCTACTGAGACTGATGCAGGCAAGGAAGACAATGCAGACAATGCAAAGAGAATAAAAAAAATGAAAACTTTATATCTTGTTCGTCACGCCAAAGCGTCGTGGGAGGAGCCGGGCGTGTCGGATGCTGACCGCCCGCTGATTCCCAAAGGGGTCAACAGAACCAAACTTGTCGTGGATTTTCTGTTAAAACGCGGAACCTCAATCGACCTGATGGTATCAAGTCCTGCGGTCCGCGCACTGGAAACAGCCAGGATCGTGGCCAGGGGATTAAATTACCCGTTAAACAAGATCAAGACTGACCGGAAAATCTATGACGGTTATTATGACCGGATCCTGGATATTATTTACGGCACGCCCAACGACCTTGACTCCCTGATGATCTTCGGCCATAATCCGACCATCACCAACCTGGCCAACTTGTTTTTGCATCCCGGGATTGATGCGATGCCTACTTCCTGTATCATATGCCTGTCATTCAACGTGGATCAATGGGAAGAAATTCCATCGAATGAAGCCATACGGGAATTCATTATTTTTCCAAAAATGTTAAAGTAACATGGCTGCCAAACAGAAAGTTCCCATCCTGAACCGAGATCTCAACTGGCTCTATTTCAATGGCCGGGTGTTGCAGGAGGCTGCGGATTCACGCAATCCGCTGCTTGAGCGGCTCAAGTTCCTGGGGATTTTCTCCAATAACCGGGATGAGTTTTTCCGTGTCCGCGTGGCTACGCTCAACCGCATGCTCAATGTGGAGCGGATGCGTTACGACACCCCGGTGAATCCGAAGAAAGCCCTTAAGGAAATCGGCTCATTGGTACAGATGCAGGAGCGTGAATTTATGGAGGTTTATGAGAAAATCCTGGAAGACCTGGCATTTCATAATATCTTCATTGTCAACGAGACACAATTATCTGAATCACAGGGCATATTTGTGCGTAAATACTTCCGTGAACAAGTGCGGGTGGGACTTTTTCCGATCATGATCAGCAGTTTGCGCGACATCTCATCGCTCCGTGACAAGTCGATATACCTTGCTGTTACGGTCGGTCGCAAGGACAAAGCGCTCAAAGATGATTACGCACTGATTGAACTACCCACCAAAACCATATCCCGCTTCCTTATCCTGCCCACGGAGGGGGAGAAACGGTATATCATCCTGCTCGATGATATCATCCGGTACTGCCTTTCCGAAATATTCTCCATCTTTGGGTATGATACGTTTTCAGCTTATACGGTAAAAATTACCCGTGATGCGGAAATTGATATCGACACCGATGTTTCGAAGAGCTTCCTCGAGGTGATGACCGAAAGCCTGAAGCAGCGAAAAAGAGGGATTCCCGTGCGGTTTGTTTATGATAAATCCATCCCGCAGGATTTGCTGAAGATTATCACCAAACGGCTGGAAATCACCAAGGATGACCCCATGCGGGGCGGCGGCCGCTACCACAACTTCAAGGATTTCATGGGATTTCCCAACCTGGGACACCGGGAACTTGAGTATGAGCCCCTGGTCCCGCTAATGCATAAGGATTTGCCGCTGAACAGGAGCATACTGACCTCCATCAGGCAGAAGGACATCATGCTGCATTATCCCTACCAGTCGTTCCAGTATATCATTGACCTTTTAAGGGAGGTCTCCATTGATCCGAAGGTGCGGTCGATCAAAATGACCATCTACCGGGCAGCGAAAAATTCCAGTGTTATCAACGCCCTGATCAATGCAGCCAGGAATGGCAAGTATGTGACGGTTTTCATGGAGCTCCAGGCCCGATTTGACGAGGAGGCGAATATCTACTGGACGGAAAGGCTGCGCGAGGAGGGTGTAAAGGTCATACACAGCATCCCCGGTTTCAAAGTTCACAGCAAACTGATCCTGATCAGGCGCAAGGAGAACAATAACAACTTCTTCTTTTCATTCATCGGAACAGGAAATTTCAACGAAGATACCGCCAGGGTTTACTCGGATGTCAGCCTGCTGACAGCAGACCAGGCAATTTGCAATGATGTGGTAAATGCATTTCACCTCATCGAGGAGAGTTATCGCCCGTATAAATTCAAATCGCTGGTGGTGGCCCCGTTAAACATGCGCAACTTTTACATCAAGATGCTCCAGAATGAGATGCACAATGCAACTCTGGGAAAAGAGGCATGGGTTATCATCAAGCTCAACAGCCTCGTTGACGGGGCCATGGTGAAAAAATTATATAAGGCAAGCCAGGCAGGTGTAAAAATCAAGCTCATCATCCGAGGAATTTGCACCCTCGTTCCAGGGATCCCGGGTTTGAGTGAAAACATTGAAGCGATAAGCATTGTCGACAGGTTTCTTGAACATGCCCGGATTCTTGTTTTTTGCAACGGCGGGGCCAATAAGTACTACATTACATCAGCCGACTGGATGGTGCGCAATTTTGACAACCGCATCGAAGTTGCCACACCGGTAAATGATCCGGGGATACAGGCGCAGCTTAAGAAAATTCTCGAAATCCAGATGTCCGACAATGTAAAGGCAAGGATCATAGGACAGGATAAGCAAAACCAGTACAAAAAAATTAAGGGACCTGCCATCCGCTCACAGCTGGAGATCTATAATTATCTGAAGGAACAGATATAGCGTAAACTGGCATTAAAAATCCCAAATCGTAAATCCCAAATCGCAAATCGTAAATCGTAAATCGTAAATCGTAAATTAAATTGTCTGTCCTTAAAGCCATCTTCCGGATCCTGATCAACAAGTACTTCCTGACAACGGTTGCGTTTGTGGTATGGATGGTAGTTTTCGACAGCAACAACCTGATTACCAGGAATCGCCTCCAGGAAAAACTCGACGCCCTGAATGTCGAAAAATCATTTTACATGCAGGAAATCAAAAAAGATTCAACGCTGACGCATCAATTGCTCAGCGATAGCACGCAGCTTGAAAAATTTGCCCGCGAACGCTACCTGATGAAAAAAGAGAGGGAGGACGTTTTTCTTGTCATTGATACTACTGCGGATCAACATCCATGATCACCTTGACCGGTCTGAATTCAGATTGCTGCT
>CAZPWZ010000364.1:0-3298 GCA_964590675.1 uncultured Draconibacterium sp. | reverse complement strand
TACGCTGCTTTATCCCGGAGTTTACGGAACCGATAACCTGATCATCAATCAGCAGGGTGAAACCCGGTCGACCACCGAGGAGTTCGGTTACTATGGATCGGCGGTTTCGTGGGGGCCCAAAATGGATGGCCAGATGGTCAAGTGGTGGGACGGCAAGATGCGGCCCTACTCGCCTCAGCCGGATAATTATAAATCGGTATTCCAGGATGGGTCGACCCAAACGCACAATATTTCAGCATCATGGGGAAATGACAAGGGTAACCTACGCGTCTCCATCACCCGGCAGGACAATAAAGCCATCATCAGCAACAGTAATTTCGACCGGACCACCATCAACCTTGGCGCCGGGTTGAAGATATCATCCAAGGTTACGGCCGATCTTACATTGTCGTACATCAATTACAACCGGCTGAACAGCCCCATGCTGGGCGAATCGTCAGAATCATTCAGCAAGGGATTCCTCTATTCCTGGCCAAGAAGTTACCAGGGGATCGACCGTGAAAACTATGCCAACCCCGACGGATCGCAGAATCCGCAGGAGGGCATTCCATTCCTTTACATCAACCCCACACTTTGGTGGGATTATTACAACAACAATACATCGCTTAAAAGGGATAAATACATTGGAGCGCTCACCCTGACCTATGATATCACCCCGTGGCTGAATGTTACCGGACGTGCTGGCAGGGATTTCAACCTCGACCAGTACACGACCAATAACAAACCGATTGACGTCCTGGGTATCAAAGAGGGATATTATGCCAATAGCCTGAACCGGACCTATTCCGATATTTTTGAAGGGTTGGTCACGGCAAACAAGAACGGATTCCTCCATGAGAACCTGGATGTGAAATTAACGGTGGGGGCCAACCGCTGGAACTACTATCTGTATGAGATCAGGGGCCATTCCGGGACATGGTATTTCCCAAACCGGTATACTTTTGATAATTTTACTGCACCCACCTATGTGACCAACGCGCAGGGCGAGGTGGTCGTGAGCAATCCCGGGGATTCCCCGGGAAGTATGAGCCCCGGGGAGTCGATCATGCGGGAGCGGACCAACTCTGTTTTCTCCTTCCTTAACATGGCCTGGGATGACTACCTGTTCCTTGAACTGACCGGCAGGAATGACTGGTCATCCACGCTGCCTCCGGAAAGCAATTCCTATTTCTATCCCTCGGTTTCCCTGAGTTTTATTGCCACGGAGGCATTTCGTATCCAGGAGAAGATAAAATGGCTTAACTTCATCAAGGTAAGGGGCGGATTTGCCAATTCCGCCACCGATACCGATCCCTATATGCTGGATTTCAATTATACCTCGGGGATTTTCGGGGGAGCCCAAACCGCCTCCTTTCCCGGGGTCATTCCTCCCTACCAGTTATTGCCCCAACGGGTAAACACCTGGGAACTGGGGGTGAACCTTGGTTTTTTTGAAAGCCGGATTGACGTTGACTTCACCTATTACAATAAGCACTGCTATTCGCAGATCTTAAACAACCTGCCCGTCCCGGTCAGTTCGGGGGCATCGGGGATCAGCATCAACGAGGGCGTGATCACCAATTCCGGGATCGAGATCATTTTAAATACCATCCCGGTTCAGACAAGGAACTTTTTGATCAAGTCGGGGATCAACTTTTCCTGGAATAAAAATTATGTGAAGAGCCTGGGTGATTATGCCGAGATCTATCCCCTGGCAGATATCTGGGGATTGAACGGACCCGCGATGGCACTCAGGGAAGGGGACGAATATGGAACCATCTATGGATACGATTATGTGTACCACGAAAATGGTCAGCCGATCGTGAATGACGAAGGTACCAAATACCTGATAACCGATACCCGGGTTCCGATCGGGAACGCTTCGCCCGACTTCATGGCCGGCTGGCAAACGGAATTTATTTATAAAGGGTTCAGGCTTGCGGCGCTTATTGATACCAAATGGGGCGGTGACATTTATTGCGGTTCCTATGTGATCTCACTTCAAACCGACCAAAGTCCTGAGACATTGCTGGAAAGGGAGGGAGGCGGATTACCCTATACGGATCCTGCCGGCAATACCTCGAACATCGGCATCATCCTCAACGGGGTTCATGCCGACGGGACCCCCAATGACAAGGTGGTGCATTATTACTACAAATATCTTCCCAATGCCGGGGGATGGGGAAAATTGCTTTCAACCCCCGGGATCCTGGAGAATTCATGGGTGAAGATGCGGGAAATCTCCTTGTCGTACACTTTCCAGAATAAGGCCATCGACAAGCTGAAGATATTTCAGAACCTGACCTTGTCGATCGTTGGCCGGGACCTCTTTTACATTTACACCACGCTGCCCGATAAAATAAATCCCGAGGGCCTTATGGGATCGGGAAATGCACAGGGATTTGAATGGGCATCGCTGCCGGGTACCATGTCGTTGACATTTGGGATTTCAGCGATGTTTTAATAATTTGAAGGCAAATGATTACGATTAGCAAGTTAATTTATACAAGGGTAACCATTTGAACATGAAATGGAACTATAAAACAACCGGGTTGCTGTTGATGTTTTTTTTGATCCTTGCAGGTTGCCGGAAGGATTTTGAGGAGATCAACACTGATCCGAGCTCCTTTACTTCGGCCACCGACGGGTCCTTGTTCAACGAGGTGATCTCGTCGTTGCAGCTTGGATGGAATGAACAATTCTATGTGAACAATGAGATCCTGTATAAGCAAACCCAGCAAGCCGCTTTGACCAAGGAGGGCTGGGGGAATTTCACGCTGGGTACCGAAGAGATATGGAGCAATTACTACGGGGCGCTTCCGGAGATAAGGGAACTTGAAAAACGTTTCAGCACGTATGATAATTCACCGGGGGTGATGAACATGAGGGCCATGCTGAAGATCACCATGGCGCTTAAAACCTTCAAGGTGACTGATATTTTCGGGGATATCCCATTCAGCGAGGCAGGTTACGGATTTCAAAACCTGGAATACCTGCGCCCCAGGTTTGACAAGCAAATGGATATTTACCTTGCATTGCTCGATGACCTTAAATGGGCAGATGAAACTATCGACGAAACTGCCCCAAGTGTTGAGCCCTTTACTTCGTTCAGCGGATTTGACAAGCTTTTCAACGGTGATATGAAGCAATGGAGGAAACTGGCCAATTCACTTCGGCTCAGGCATGCCATGCGCATTGCGGAAAAGGAGCCTGTAATCGCAGGAACCATCATAAGGGATATTATCGAAAATGACAGACCGGTTTTCCTTGGATATGGGTTAACTGCCCCGGTACTTGAAAGCGCCTGTTTATGGCCTGC
>CAZPWZ010000363.1:0-3306 GCA_964590675.1 uncultured Draconibacterium sp. | reverse complement strand
CGCCTTATGTCATCAAGCGGGTAGGCGAATACGGGGCCAAGGAACTGATGATCACGGGAAGAAGGATCAGGGGCAAGGAGGCCGAACACTTCAGGCTGGTAAATAAATCGGTGCCGGCAGATAAGATGGATGAAACCCTGGATGAGTTGATCGCACTGCTCCGGACCAGCGGCCCGAAGGCCATGAGTCATTGCAAAACGCTGATCCACGATGTTGCAAACAGGCTGACGCTGATGGAGGCCTATGATTATACTGCCCGTATGATCGCCGATATCCGGGCATCGGAAGAAGGACAGGAAGGAATGAACGCATTCCTCGAAAAACGTAAACCAAACTGGGTGAAATGAACCTTATCCGCAAAATATTAGTCGCAAACCGTGGTGAGATCGCCGTCAGGGTGATCCGTACCGCCCGGAAACTTGGAATCAAGACCGTTGCCGTATACTCTATGGTGGATACCGATTCGCTGCATGTGACCATGGCCGATGAAGCCTGGTGCATTGGCGAGGTCGAGCTAAGTGAGACCTACCTGAACATCGCGAAAATCATGGAGGTTGCCAGGCAAACCGGCTGCGATGCCATCCATCCCGGTTATGGATTCCTGGCAGAAAATCCTTTGTTCGTTTCAGCCTGCGTTGAAGCCGGGATCCTGTTCATCGGTCCCCGTCCCGAGGCTATGAAGATCATGGGGAATAAGATAGAGGCGCGCGCTTTTGTGAAAAAGATCAATATACCGATGACGGAGGGGGTGACCGGAACCAAAGAAGAACTGGAAAAAACCGCATACCGTATCGGGTTTCCGGTCCTGCTGAAGGCAGCAGCCGGGGGGGGCGGCAAAGGCATGCGCATCGTATACGAAGAGAAGGAACTGGCCGAAGCCATCGAATCCACGAGCCGCCAGGCGAAAGCCTATTTCGGCGACGAAACCGTGTATATCGAGAAGTTCATCGAAGAGCCCCGCCATATCGAAGTCCAGATCATCGGTGATAACTTCGGGAATGTGGTGCACCTGTTTGAACGCGAATGTTCCATCCAGCGGCGTTACCAGAAGATAATCGAGGAATCGCCCTCTCCCACCCTGACACCTGCGGTCAGGAAAAAGATGGGCGATGCCGCGGTTGCCATTGGAAAAGCCATCGGATATAACAATGCAGGGACCATTGAATTCCTCGTCGACAAGGATCTGAATTTTTATTTCCTGGAGATGAATACCCGCATCCAGGTTGAACATCCTGTGACGGAAATGGTGACAGGGATCGACATAGTGGAAGAGCAGATCCATGTCGCTGCCGGAAATAAACTCAGGCTGATCCAGGACGATATCGTTCAAAACGGCCATGCCATCGAATGCCGCATCTATGCTGAAGATCCCGCCAATAATTTCCAGCCGTCACCGGGAAAAATGACATTGTACAAGGAACCCGAAGTGAAGGGGATTCGCATTGATACGGGGATTACATCAGCTACCGAGATCAAGAGTTCATTCGACCCGATGATCAGCAAACTCATTGTCTGGGGCAAGGACCGGCATGAGGCAAGCCAGTCGATGCTGGTGGCGCTTGACGATTACATCATCCACGGAATAAGCACAAACATCACCTACCTGGTGAAGCTGATCCAGAGTGAAGCATTTATAACAAATTCAATCACCACAAAATTCTGTGACGAGCACACACCGGCGTTAACAGAGGCCATCAGGAATGACAAGAAGGGTATTCCAAATCATGTTCCCATTATCGGATACCTGATGTACACCATGAAGCGCAATCTGCAGACAGGTATGGCAGGCCCGGACAAGCCAACGCTTTGGGAGACTATCGGTTACTGGCGGAATATGATGGCGATCAGGATGCAGTTTGAAGATATGGATGTTACTGTAAAGATACCAGGATATACTGACAATCATTACATATTTGATATTGCAGGAGTTCAATATCATGCATCACCGCTCGGTTTTTCGCCAAACCGCATTGATTTCACCATCGATCACCATAACTACCTGGCATGGGTCACCGAAGACCGCGAAAACCTGGCACATTTCAGTACCGGCGGCCACATCTTTCAACTGAGGCGACATGATCTCCTGATTGAATCGGTGACTGCATCGGCCTATGAAAGTGCCGGGCACGACAGCAACCATGTCACCTCGCCCATGCCCGGAAAGGTGATCAGGATCAACATCAGCGAGGGAGACCAGGTAACAAAAGGGGATGTTTTGCTAATCATTGAAGCCATGAAGATGGAAAACCTTATTGTTTCGCCCCGTGATGCGGTAGTAAAAGCGATCAATGTTGCCGTGAATGACCGGGTGGAAAGCACCACGATGCTCGTGGAATTTGAAGATTTGAATATTTGAAAATGTGAAAATGTGAAGATTTGAAGATTTGTGGTTTTGATCTTTGTGCTTGAACTTTGATATCATAATTAATTGTTCACTTTTAACTTGCCGTTATATGAATTATCCAAAAAAAGTAACCATAGGAGACATCACCGTAAGAGATGGTTTCCAGCATGAGGAGATTTTCATCCCAACCGATGCCAAAGTGTGGCTTGCCGAGCAGCTGGTTCTGGCCGGGTTCAGGCATATTGAACTGACAAACCTGGGCAATCCTTCGGGAATGCCGCAGTTCAGGGATGCCGATGAGGTACTTAAGCGCATCAGGACCAGCAAACTGGTAGCACCATTGCTCGACAAGGTCTCCATCACCGCCATCACCATCCGGGAAAAAGCCATCGAAAGGGCCATCCAGGCAAGGAAGGAGGGCTGGGGCCCCGACCGCATCCTCCTGATGGTTTCAACCAGTGAATCGCATCACCGCAAGAATTCGGGTCTCAGCCTCGATGACTACTGGAAGATGGCCGAAAAATACATCCCCCTTGCACGGGAAGCCGGGTTGAAGGTCAACGGAACGGTAAGCACCATATGGGGCTGCCCGATCGAAGGTCCGACCAAGATGGAAAAGGCGATCGAATTCACCAGGCGCTGGCTCGACATCGGGGTGAACGATGTGGAGCATGCCGATCACGATGGTTCGGCATCGCCCGACAGGGTTTACCGGTACTATTCGATGCTCCTCGATTCAGGGGTGAGGGTGGAGAAGCAGATCGTACACTTCCACACGACCCGCGGATGGGGCATGGCCAATGTGCTTGCAGCCCTCCAGGCCGGGATGGTCAATTACGAATCGACGATGGGCGGCATAGGCGGGCAGCCGGCAAATTTCGTAAGTGGTGTGCCTGTTGCCGGAACAGGGAGCTACTATTACAAAGATCCAAACCTGGTGGGGCTTGTTTCCACCGAGGATA
>CAZPWZ010000362.1:0-3307 GCA_964590675.1 uncultured Draconibacterium sp. | reverse complement strand
ATTTTTTTATTTTTACCCCATGATCCAGCCACCCTGCCTGAAGAAAGGCGACAAGATCGGCATTGTCTCCCCGGCCCGCAGCATCACCTTCGAAGAGGTGCATCCTGCCATCCGTTTTTTCCAGCGGCACGAACTGGAAGTGGTGCTTGGGAGCTATGTCTTCAGCAAGCACAGGCAATTTGCAGGCACCGACGAACAACGGCGCAAGGATTTCCAGCAGATGCTCGATGACGACAGGATCAGGGCGATTGTTTGCGCGCGGGGCGGATATGGCACAGTCCGGATCATCGACAAACTTGATTTCACGAAATTCTGCCAACACCCCAAATGGATCGTTGGGTTCAGCGATGTCACCGTGCTGCATGCACACATCCAGCGACGGTTCGGGATCGAAACCCTGCACGCGGCCATGCCCGTCAACATCCGCGATGAAAAACAGGATGATTCGATGAAATCCCTGATCCATGCACTATTTGGCAATCACCTGGTGTATGCATGTCAGAATTCGGCCCTTTCGCGCCCCGGAACCGGTGAAGGATTGCTGGTAGGAGGCAACCTCTCGATCCTGTATAACATGATGGGCTCGGTTTCGGAACCCGATACCACCGGAAAGATCCTGTTTATCGAGGACCTGGATGAATACCTGTATCACATCGACCGGATGATGATGAACCTGAAACGGGCCGGGAAACTGGCAAAACTGAACGGGTTGATCGTGGGCGGCATGACCCGGATGAACGACAACCCCGTTCCCTTCGGCATGACACCGGAGCAGATCATTGCCGACGCCGTGAAGGAATACAGCTACCCGGTATGCTACAATTTTCCGGCCGGACATACCGATCCCAACCTGGCATTGATCCTCGGACGAAAAGTCACCCTGAAGGTGGGCAAAGAGGTGGAACTTCTATTTTCTTAGCATAAGCACCTCCCATTGAAATTTTATTCACTTCGGTCTCACCTTTTAACCCTATACCTGATTATACTGCATCTTGACAGTAATGCGAAAACAATCGTATTTATACTCCAACTTGGCAGGATTGCGAAAGCAATCGTGTTTGGGTGCAGTTGCAACCGAAGTATCATTATCGGGAGGGAACACCAATGAATCACATTGAACTTGGTAAATCCGGGGAACAGAGCGCTGTTGGTTTCCTGGAGGCGAAAGGCTACCGGATCCTTGAACGGAACTGGCGCTGGGGCAGGCAGGAGATCGATATCATTGCCCGGGATGAGAGTATGATCGTGATCGTGGAGGTGAAGACACGCATTTCGAATCGATTTTCTGAACCCGAGGAGTCGGTGACCGTTAAAAAACAACGGATCCTGGTTCGTGCTGCCAACGCCTATGTCAATTTTCGCCAGCTTCAGGCAGAGGTCCGTTTTGATATCATCTCCATCCTGAATAACCCCAATGGCATGACCATCAACCATATCGTGGATGCATTCACAGCGACCTTATAAACACCGGCAGTGAATTTATTTCCTCCCGAAATCAGCCGGAATTTCTCCCCAGTATTCGGTCTCCCATTTCAGGATCTTGTTCGGCCAGCTGTTTTCGTGCAGCCACTTCAAGGCCCGCCCCACCAGATCGAAAAGCTGCTGGTTTTTCGGCGAAACGGCCAGGTTGGTATTGATCGCCTTTTTACGCACCCAGGCGATGGCGGTGCGAGAATCGGAATAAACCGGCCAGTCGCAGTTTTGCCTGGCCAGGTAAGCCAGCGCATGCACGATCCCCAGGAATTCACCCAGGTTTACGGTCCCCTGCGGAAATGGTCCCATCCGGAACAGTTCCGCTCCCGATTTGGTATCGACCCCGCGATATTCAAGCACCCCAGGGTTGCCCGAGCAGGCGGCATCCACACAAATGCTGTCGGCAATGGGAACCCCGATCAAGGGATTGGAACAGGCAATCTTTTTCGGCCCGTTCAGCCCTTTGGTCATGTATTTCCGCGGATCGTCGTTCAGCGCGCCTTTTGCCAGGTCGAGGGTCGGAAATCCCTTGAACATGGCGCCGTTGAATCCATCAACCTGCTTTTTGCAGTCGGCCCAGCCATCGTAGATCCCGGGGTTTTTTCCTTTCCAGACGACGTAGAATTTGTTTTTCGGCATGGCGGCAAATTTAGTCAAAGATGTTGGTTCCTTTTTTATAAATTGCAGCGAAAATCCGGAGGCAACCCATATCAAAATTGCACCGGAAATCTGGAAGCGAACCATGTCTGCATTACATCGAGAGTTCAGATGTGACCCATATTAAAACTGCTCCGGAAGTCTGGAGACGAACCAAGAACGTGAAAAAGGAACAAATAAGAGATTTTTATAACAGTACTGCGGCATCCAGGGCAATGTGGAAGCGAAGGAACCGGTTTTATCATAAAACCCTGCAGAAATATTTTTCCTTCATCATTGCCCCCGGAAGCAAAGTTATTGAAATTGGTTGCGGCCCGGGCGATCTGCTGCACGCCGTTAGCCCTGCTTATGGAGTAGGGATCGATTTTGCACCGGCGATCATTGACCAGGCCAGGGAAAAATATCCGGAACTCCATTTTTATCACCAGGATGCGGAGAACCTGAATATCAGCGACACATTCGATTACATCATCATGTCGGACCTGGCGGGATGCCTGTGGGATGTTCAGCGGGTGCTGAAAAACATCCGGAAACTGTGCCATGACCGCACCAGGCTTGTGATCTCCAATTATAATTTCCTGTGGGAACCGGTGATGAACCTGGGAGAGGCGCTGCACCTGAAGCTCCCCCAGCCCAGGCAAAACTGGCTTTCCGTGGCCGATATGGATAATCTTTTGCAACTCGAAGATTTCCAGGTGATCACGGTGCAGAAAAAACTGCTTTTGCCAAAATATATCCCGGGTCTCGATTTCCTGTTCAACCGGATCATTGCCAATTTGCCCCTGCTTAACTCGCTCGACTTGGTCAACCTCATCGTGGCACGACCGGTAACCGCAAATGAAACGGACCACAGCGTTTCAATCATCATCCCTGCACGCAACGAACGCGGAAATATCGAGAACGCGATCAGGCGCACACCCCCATTTGGCCTGTCGCAGGAATTTATCTTCGTGGAGGGGCATTCGTCAGATAATACTTGGGAGGAGGTGTGCAGGGTTAAGGATGCCTACCCGGACAAAGTGATCAGGGTAATGCAGCAAACAGGGAAGGGGAAAGGCAACGCCGTCAGGGAAGGTTTCGCTGCGGCATCAGGGTCGGTTTTGATGATCCTGGATGCGGACCTGACCGTTCCGCCCGAAGAACTTGGTAAATTCTACAATGCGCTGAAGCAGCATAA
>CAZPWZ010000361.1:0-3309 GCA_964590675.1 uncultured Draconibacterium sp. | reverse complement strand
CCAGTAACTGGCTACATTCACGATCCGGGAGCCATCAATACCATGCATGAAGGGACTGAAATGCTGAATCATCCGGCAATATCCGAGAACGTTGACCGCCCATTGCATTACTATCCCATCGGAAGTCCCTGTCCTCCTTCGCGGTGCTGTTGCCGCATTCTTAATGAGCAGGTGCAATGGTCCTCTCCACCTCCTGCTGAAATCCTGGATTTCATTTTTCGATGAAAGATCCAGGGCTTCGCAGTGAATGTCCACATTGCCGGTTCTTTGAACCAACATGGCCCTTGTTTTTTCCAGGTTTACCTTTTCCCGCCCGACAAGGGTCAGCCTGAAGTTTTTTTCAGCAATTCCCTGGCATATCGCCTGGCCGATAGCGCCATAAGCACCGGTGACTATCGCTGTTTTTACGTCTGGTTGCATGACTTAATTCATTAATATCCGAAAATTGGGGTATGGTACTTTGATTTCCTGCTACTGTATTGTTGCATTTTTTCTCAGGATATGCTCCCTGCGAAAAATATTTGCCAGAAAAAGATGAGGTTGTCTACTTTCTTAAAAGTTCCGAAACTGATGCAATAATACCCTGTGTATCGAAACCGCACTCGTGATGCAGTTCAGCCACAGAGCCCTGTTCGATGAAATGGTCGGGGATGCCGAGCCGGGCGACCCTGCCATTATACCCGTGATCGGCCATGAATTCCAGTACGGCTGTCCCCATGCCGCCCATCAGGGAACCATCCTCAACGGTAATTATATTTTGGTATTTCCCGAATACTTCATGCATCAAAGGCTCATCCAGGGGTTTGAGGAACCGGAGATCATAATGGGCCACCGAATAACCAGATTTTTCAAGTGCATTGCAGGCCTCCACTGCATAATTACCAACATGGCCCAATGTGATAATGGCAGCGTCCCTGCCATCGCGGATCATGCGTCCCCTGCCGATTTCGAGCTTCTCCATCGGTGTTTTCCACTTTGGCATCACACCGCGGCCCTTCGGATAGCGAATGGTAAAAGGCCCCATGCCTTCCATCTGGGCAGTAAACATCATATTCCTGAGTTCCTCCTCATTCATTGGAGATGCAACGATCATATTGGGGATGCAACGCAGGTATACCAGGTCATATGCCCCGTGATGGGTTGCACCATCTTCTCCCACCAGTCCCCCGCGGTCAAGACAAAAAACTACATGTAATTTCTGAAGGGCAACGTCGTGAATGACCTGGTCGTAGCCCCGCTGCATGAAAGTCGAGTAAATATTACAAAAGGGGATATAGCCCGAAGCCGCCATCCCGGCTGAAAATGTAACCGCATGCTGCTCGGCAATGCCAACATCGAATGTGCGGTCGGGCATTTTTGTCATCATCAGGTTGAGCGAACAGCCCGTCGACATGGCTGGCGTGATACCAACAATTTTCGGGTTGGATTCGGCCAGTTCAATGATCGTCCGGCCAAAAACAGTCTGGTATTTGGGAGCCAGTCCCTGGCATTTATCCTCCCTGATCGTCCCGGTATTTTTATCAAACACCCCCGGGGCGTGATAGACCGTTTGATCCTTCTCGGCTTTCTCGAAACCTTTTCCTTTAACCGTATGAATATGAAGCAGTTTCGGACCTTTGATGTCGTTCATGTCGCGGAGCAGTTTCACGAGGCGGACAACATCGTTTCCATCTACCGGGCCAAAATACCGGAAATTGAATGCCTCAAAAAGGTTCCCGCTTTTAAGGAGGGTCGTCTTCAGAGCATTTCCCAGCTGCTTGACGATGGCCCTTGAATTTTGTCCATACTTTGTGCCACCACCCATGAGCAGCCAAACTTTGTCGCGGAACTTGTTATAGGTGCGGGAGGTGACGATATCGGCCAGGTAATCCTTGATGGCACCAACATTCTTATCAATGGCGATCTGGTTGTCGTTGAGGATCACCATGAGATTGGCATTTGAAACACCGGCATTGTTAAGCGCCTCCATGGCCATTCCCCCGGTCATCGCCCCGTCGCCAATGACCGCCACATGATGCCGGTCGGTTTGCCCGCTGAGTTTCGCCGCAACGGCCATCCCAAGGGCTGCCGAAATGGAGGTGGAAGAATGTCCTACGCCAAAGGCATCATACTGGCTTTCTGACATTTTCGGAAAACCGCTGATTCCCTTATAGGTACGGATCGTTTCAAACCGGTCCTTTCTGCCGGTCAGGATCTTATGGGCATAAGCCTGGTGCCCGACATCCCATATTATCTTATCGAAGGGAGCATCGTAAACATACTGGAGGGCAACGGCGAGTTCAACGGCACCAAGACTGGCTCCAAGATGGCCGGGATTCTCGGACATCACATCAATGATGAACCTCCTGATCTCGTCACATAACTGCGGAAGTTTCTCGAGCCTGAGGTTTTTCAGATCCGACGGAAGATTAACCTGTGTCAATAAAGGTCCGGTAAGCGGGGACATGTTCCTGGATTATTTTAGGTCGGCAAAGGTACAAAAAACGGGACACTTGATGCAAAGGCGACGGAGGTATCAGGTGCTTTTACAGCAATCCCAAATCCAGCAAAGCCGATTCTGAAAGCATCTCCTTGTCCCAGGGAGGCTCAAAAGTGAGTTCCACCCTGACTGCGCCAACCCCTTCAACCAAACTGACGGCCTCCTGCACCTGCGCGGGCATGTCTTCGGCCACCGGACAGTTCGGTGAGGTAAGCGTCATCAGGATGTATACATCGTTGGTCTCTTCGCTGATCTGTAATTTGTAGATCAATCCAAGGTCGTAAATGTTGACCGGAATTTCAGGATCGAAAACAGATCTCAGGGCAGCAATTACCTTGGCTTCAAAGGGGCTATAATGGGTTTTAATGGTCGGATCCACGGATAATTTTTCAACAAAGTTAAGACTTTCGGGATAACAAAAGGGGAATGATCCCAAATTATAATAATTTTATTGTACATACAAATATTCTAATTATCTTTGCCACATGAATGAAAATGAGAGTCCTTATTGCAAATGTTTGTACTATTCCTCCAATGCGCTGGCCAGGACCATGACTAAAATGGCCGGGGATTCATTTGCTCCTGCAGGATTATCGCCAAGCTATGCCTTCGTGGTCATGAGTGTGAATAAAAATCCCGGGATCCAGTCGGGGGAAATAGCCAGGTTGATGATGCTCACTCCCTCAACAGTGACAAGGCTCCTTGAAAAACTGGAGGCGCAGGAACTGATCAAACGGGTGCCGGAAGGGCGAAATATGCTTGTATTCCCTACCAGGCGATCGGTTGCCCTGGATGACCTCATTATGAAGGGATGGCATGACCTTTACGTC
>CAZPWZ010000360.1:0-3321 GCA_964590675.1 uncultured Draconibacterium sp. | reverse complement strand
GGCAGGCAGTGTGATGCCGAATGCACGGAAGATGATATGACCAAAAATACTGAAAATGGCAATGATGATAAAGGCTACCGTGGTAGCTCTCAGCGCAACCTTGTTTTGCGTTTTTTTATCGAAATCCTGCACCATGCCGAGGAATACAGGCAAGTTTCCCAATGGGTTGAGCATGGCAAAAAATCCCATAAACACAGTGATTCCATGCAAGTATAAATCGTACATTTTCATCTTTACATGTTTTTTTTACGAATTGCTGAAAAAAGGTATGCCTGCCTGATAAACTCCGCGCTCAGCGGCCCTGAAAGCGGATTGGTCTTGTCCATGCGCTCGGGGTGCCATTGCACGCCCATTAAAAATGATTTTCCGTCGGGATGCAGCCATTCAATCCCTTCAATAAGGTTGTCGCCCGAGTGAGCATTCGGGGTGAGCAACGGAGAAATCTGATCGATGGCCTGGTGGTGGTTGGTGGTGACAGAAAATGAGTCGCAGTGACTGATTTCAGAAAGGATGGAATTAGGATTGACGGTGACATCATGAAAACAATGGAGGTAATCGTCGCACTGATGGATTTTGGCACCCGGAATGTCATCAGGGATATCGATATACAAATTTCCTCCCAGGTAAACATTGAGTATCTGGTGCCCCCGGCAGATTCCAAAAACAGGCATTTTTACTTCCAGGGCTTTGGTAATGAGGGCAATATCAAGACTGTCGCGCCAGGGATTCATCTCCGTACATCTCGAGGTATCCTTTTCCTTTCCATGCCAGCCGGGATAAACATCCTCCCCGCCGGTGAGCAGCAATGCATCGCAGGTGCCAAGGATCATGACAGCAGAGTCGACCGGCAGCGTGTACAAGTTGACCAGGGTAAGGGTTGAATCGGTCCGAAGCAGCCACCTTTCATAATTTGGCGACGCTTTGGAAATCCCAATTTTTAATATTGCTGTTTGGGTGCATCCCATGAGCAGCAATAAGAGTCCGGCGAAAAGACCAGGAAGCCAATGACTGGATTTTATTTTAGAATGGCGAACAACCATAAATAATTTGCTGAAGCAAATGTAAAAATTAAAAGTGGTGAAAACTACCAGTCATGGATAAATATGCATGTGAGAATTTACCGGATGCATCAAGAATGTTCAGCTCAGATTCAGTTGTACCAGCAGATCCCGATGATGAAAACTCCAGCAAAACGCGTTTTGGCTGTGTCGCTGGTTTCGGGTGTACTGATGTGCGTCGTACCTGATGCAGCGCGTTTGACAGGCATAAAGATGTGCATCTGGCAGCCTGGCCGGCAGGTAAAATGAGTGCAAATCTTCCTGCCGGCGTAAGCAGTTTTTTCACTGTCATCACCAGTTCGGTCAGGGAGAGACTGTCATCATGCCTGGCCTGGTTTTTCCTGGCCGAAGGCGATTTCAGCGAATTTGAAAAGTATGGTGGGTTGGTGATGATCAGGTCGTACTCTGGCAGGGATTGGGCACTGAATTCAGCAAGTGAGGCGTGGATCGCATTGATCCTGCCATTCCAGGGGCTATTCGAAAAATTGCTTTTCGCTTCGAGAATGGACGGACCATCGATATCAATGGCGTCGACCTGCGCCGCACACTGCTGGGCCATCATCAGGGCCAAAACGCCGCATCCTGTTCCAATATCCAGTATTTTACGCGCTGATCCCGGGTTTACCCAGGCGCCCAGTAACATGGCGTCGGTACCTACACGTTGTGTGCTTTGTTCATCATGAACCAGGAATTGCCGGAATTTAAATGCCATTTGAAGCTAAAGGTAGATCTCGATCAATCCATCAGGGGCCTGAATGAACAGATGCTTTTTCTTTTTATCAACCTTTTGAATAACCTCATCAACCACAGGGATCAGGATCTCCTTTTCTCCAAACCGAATCTGGAACAAGGCCTGGTGGGGGAGATCCAGTATATCCTCGACTACGCCGATGTCACCATGCTTTACGTCGGTTACAGCAAATCCGATAATTTCATGATAGTAAAACTGGTTGCCTTTCAAGGCCGGGAGCCCGGTGATGGGAAGGTACATTTCAAGGCCTGCCAGGCTTTCGGCATCTTCAATGGTTGCAAAATCCTGGAATTGAATTAGCGCCTTGCGGTTGTGCTTCAATTCCAGGTTTTCAATAAAAAAAGGAATCCGTTCACCATGCAGATCGAGGTAAACGGATTCCATTTCAAGGTATTTTTCCGGATCATCCACATCCAGCTGAACAATCACCTGGCCCTTATTACCATGCGTTTTAAGAATCTTTCCCAGGTAATAATAGTCATCCTTATTCATAATGACTGCAGGTTGGATGAACTTTCCTGTTCGGCCTTATTCAGCCTTGGGAGTTTCTTCTGTTGTATCAGGAGCTGGTTCAATTGCAGTTTCAGCTACAACTTCAGGAGCAACTTCAGGAGCAACTTCTTCGGTGACTTCCGGCACTGCAACTTCTTCAACAGGTGCAGCTGCCATAGCTTCAGCGGCCTTGGCGGCTAAAATGGCATCGGCGGCAGCTTTGGCAGCTTCGCCTGCTTCGGCGGCCTTGGCAGCTTCGTCGAGACGAACTTTGTTGAGTTTCTTAGCAATGGCTGCAGCTTTGGCTTCATTCACCTTAATTTCGTCATCCAGCCTTTTCTTGTGCTCATCTTTGGCACCCAACTCGATCTCTTTCTTCTTGCTGGAGATCTTTACGTGTTTTTCATCAAGCCATGTCTGGAATTTGGCATCAGCCTGCTCCAATGTCATGGCTCCTTTGGCAACACCTTTCAGGAGGTGGTTTTTATACATGACACCCTTGTAGGCCAGGATGGCTTTAACGGTATCGGTGGGTTGAGCTCCTTTCTTCAGCCAGTCGAGGGCCTTATCGAATTCGATCTCAATTTCCGCGGGTTTTGCGATGGGGTTATAGATGCCAATTCGTTCTATGAACTTTCCGTCACGTGGTGCACGACCATCCGCAATTACAATGTGGAAAAAAGCTTGTCCCTTTTTACCTCTTCTTTGTAATCTGATTTTAGTTGGCATTGGTTAATTGGTTGATTTAATGAATGATTGAATTAATAATTAAAAGGGGTGCAAAATTCGGGATTTTTTTTGAAATAACCAACAAAAATTGCAAACGAAGATAAAATTATTCAATGGCTTACTGCCTATTTCCCAAACTTAATATACTTATCGCTTTTGGTACTGCAGAAAGAGCAGGTTGCTTCAGGCTTTGCAACATCATAGGTGTTGCCGCATTTCGGGCAAACCCAGTAGACCTTCGATAATGTTTCAGTTTTTTTGGCATTCAGCGCATTCAGCGCGGCCTGGTAC
>CAZPWZ010000359.1:2993-3322 GCA_964590675.1 uncultured Draconibacterium sp. | reverse complement strand
AAAAAAATAGATGTAAAAACCGGCATCCAGGATAACACCTACATCCAGATCATCAGTGGATTAAAGGAGGGGGATGAAATAATCACTGCTCCTTACAGTGCAGTATCAAAGGGACTTAAGGATGGCGACAAGGTGAAGAAGGTGGATAAAAAGGACCTGTTCTCCAAAGAAAAAGAGAAATAGTGCATGGCGCTGATCCTGTGCATTGAAACTGCCACGGAGGTTTGTTCCGTTGCTTTGTCCGGAGATGGTAATATCCTCGCAGTCAGAGAGTCTTCCGCGCGGAACGTACATTCATCAATGCTGACATTGTTCATTGATGAAATAAT
>CAZPWZ010000359.1:0-2983 GCA_964590675.1 uncultured Draconibacterium sp. | reverse complement strand
TCTTACAATAGATAAACTTGATGCCATCGCGGTCAGCATGGGACCAGGTTCCTACACCGGTCTCCGGATCGGGGTTGCCACGGCAAAAGGACTTTGCTATGCACTCGGCAAGCCGCTCATTGCAATTCCAACATTGCGATCCATGGCCGAAGGGATGAAGTACAAATTACAAATGACAAGTGACAAGAAAATACTTTTTTGTCCGTTGATCGATGCACGCAGGATGGAGGTGTATTCCGGATTATTTAATGAGGCCGGGACTGCTGTAAGGGAGGTGCGTGCCGAGATCATTGATGCCTGGTCATTCCAGGAATTCCTCGCAGAATATCCGGTGGTTTTCGCTGGCGAAGGGGCCGAAAAATGCAAGCCCAGCCTGGCCGGCCATCCCAATGCCTTGTTCATTGACGGCTTCATGGCTTCGGCCGTATATATGGCAGGGCTTGCAGAGACAAAATTCAGGCAAAAACAATTTGAAGACCTGGCCTACTTTGAGCCCTTTTACCTGAAAGAATTTGTTGCGGGGAAACCGAGGGTGAAGGGCTTAAATAATCCAATCCTTTGACCGGGATATATCAGCGGTTTGTGACCCGTGTGGTTCACATTGGAGACTTGCCATTGGGCGGCGATTACCCCGTTCGCGTGCAGTCGATGACCAACACCGACACACGCGATACTGCCTCGACGGTTGCCCAGGCCATCAGAATGATCGAAGCCGGTTGTGAATATGTCCGCATCACGGCACCGGGAATGAAAGAGGCTGAAAACCTCAGGGAAATTAAAAAGGAATTAACCCGCCGGGGATATAAAACCCCCTTGATCGCTGATGTACACTTTAATCCGAAAATCGCTGAGATCGCGGCAGGGATTGTTGAAAAGGTCAGAATCAACCCGGGAAATTACGTGATGCGGGATAAAAATTCGGGACACGGGACGAAAATCGGGACGCGGGACACGGGACACGGGACGCGGGACGGAAAACGCGGGACGCGGGACGCGGGACGCGGGACAAATGACAGGGATAATACACTGGAACTAATGGCCTCCCGGCTCACACCGCTCATTAAAATCTGCAAGGATCATGGTACAGCCATTCGAATCGGGGTAAACCACGGATCGTTATCGGAACGAATCATGGATCTTTATGGCGATACACCCGAGGGTATGGTTCAATCGGCCCTGGAATTTGCCCAAATTTGCAGCAGCCTCTCATTTCACAACCTGGTATTGTCGATGAAAGCCAGCAACACCAAGGTGATGATCGCCGCAAACCGGCTGCTGGTTGAAGAGATGAAAAAGTCGGGGATGAATTACCCGATTCACCTTGGGGTGACCGAGGCAGGCGCCGGGGAGGACGGTCGCATTAAATCAGCCATTGGCATCGGAAGCCTTTTGGCCGATGGCATCGGCGACACCATCAGGGTCTCCCTGACCGAGGATCCTGAATTTGAAATTCCTGTTGCATACAATATCCTCCAGGCATCCGGGTCGCGCATCACCAAAACGGAATTTATCGCATGTCCCTCCTGCGGCCGCACGCAGTTTGACATTCAGGCTGCCCTGGAAAATATCCAGGCCAAAACCTCCCACCTTACCGGACTCAAGATTGCCGTGATGGGATGCATTGTAAACGGTCCCGGCGAAATGGCCGATGCCCACTATGGATATGTGGGCGCCGGAAAGGGAAAAGTTCATTTATACAAGGGACAGCAACCCGTGCGAAAGAACATCGACGAATCACAGGCACTGGAAGCCCTGATCAATCTTATCAAAATAAACGGGGACTGGATAGATCCGCCCCACCCGGGCGGTACGGTGTTACACTGAATAGTCGTGTTGCTTTGACGTGGATGGAGTTACCCTGTCAAGGTGTGGTACCCTTTCAGGGTGCGGTGTCCTTTCAGGGTGCGGTGCCATGATGGACCAAGTTATTTCCCGGTTACAATCGTGATGCATCGCGGCATGATTTCGAAGGTCAACGGGGTATGTCCCAGCGATTCACCATCTGTTTCCAGAAAAACTTTTCCCGTGGAGCGGATACGCATGTTCGCCCCCCTGAAGGTATCGACGATCGGCAAGTTGACCAGGGTACCGTCGAACAGTTTATGTGCATACCGCAACACCTTCCATTTCCCGGTTTTTTTGATAATGGTGATGTCAAGCAGCCCGTCATCGGCAATGGCGTAGGGCACCTGTATCATACCGCCGCCGTTGTATTGGCATATGCCGATATTCATTGAAAAGATTTCACCTTTAAACATCGTTTTCCCGTCCACTTCTATCACCGCATCAATGAATTTAAACTGGAAAAGGCTTGCAAAAACAAAATAAAGGTAGATTAGCGGTCCACCCTTTCCCTTTTCCTTGAGCATGTTGGTCTTCTTGTTCACCAGCGCATCATAACCCATCCCGGCCACATTCATGAAATATCGCACTATCTTTTCCTCCTTGTGATAATAGGTCACTTTACATGCATCCTGGATAAACGTATTCTTCTTCTTTAGTAATTTAATGGCCTTCAGGTAATCGAAAGGAATGCTGAACATGCGGCACCAGTCGTTGCCAGTCCCCACAGGGATCATGGCCAGGGTGATGTCAGACAATGCAATCTCCTGCTGATTGATCATGCCATTCAGCACCTCGTTGAGCGTTCCGTCCCCGCCCACCACGCACAAATTCCGGTATCCCGCTGAAATTGATTCCTCAGCGATTTTAACGGCATGTCCCATCGCTTCGGTGATCCTGAAATTAAAATCAACCTTTTCGCTCCTGAGTAGTTTCAGGATAAGGGGCCAGTCTTTGGTGCCCTTTTTAACCCCTGCATTCGGATTAACGATCATAAGCCACTGACCGGGATTGGATGCTTTCATTTCAGCCATGAGAACTGGTTTTGGAAAATAATGGATCCTTATCCTTCCGTGCAAAAAGAAAAAGGGAATAGAAAACGGCTATGAAGGTCACACCCGTTTGTGATTCGATGGTATCC
>CAZPWZ010000358.1:0-3323 GCA_964590675.1 uncultured Draconibacterium sp. | reverse complement strand
CTTTCTTGTTAATTAATTTTTTTTTTGGGTATGCTGTTAAACTAAATATCTCATAATTATTGTTATTGCAAATGAAGAACAAATCAAACATTCCTTTGTTGTCATTAATATCCTGTAAACCATGATCGGAAAATCCATTTTAGAACTCAGTCGCGTTGATTCGACCAATGCCTATGCCAACCGGTTGCTAAGCCAGGGAGACCTGGATGAAGGAACTGTGATATGGGCTCATGATCAATTTGCCGGTCGCGGACAGCATGATAACCATTGGATCAGTGAAGCCGGTAAGAACCTCACTTTTACCGTTGTCCTGAAACCGACATTCCTGGCTCCCGACCTGCAGTTCCTGCTCAATAAGGCTGTTGCACTGGGGGTTGTTGACTTTATCCGGAATTCAATTGGACCCATTTCATCCCCGGAGGTCAGCATTAAGTGGCCAAATGATATTTATATCCATGGTAAAAAAGTTGGCGGTATCCTCATCGAACATAAGATCATGGGATCGGCCCTGGTAACTTCTCTGGCCGGCATCGGCGTAAATATCAACCAAACCGATTTCGCATCCCATCTTCCCAATCCTGTTTCGCTCATTCACATGCTCCGCGAGGAAATGGAACTCAGGGATGCATTACAGGAACTGTGCGGATTTATTGACCAGCGATATGTGACATTGCAAAAATACGGTTCCGCGAACCTCGACCTGGATTATCACCATTGTTTGCTTGGATTTGATCAGTGGCGTTATTTTTCCTGCTCCGGAGAAAGGATGGAGGGGAAAATTACCGGTGTTGACAATATAGGCCGACTGTTAGTCGAAACCCGCAGTGATGAACTCCGGCACTTCAATCATAAGGAGATTGAATATGTTCCCGATGAATAAATGCATGACGAACTGGCCGATCAGCTGTCAAATCACTTGTTATACCTCTTCCCAAACATAATCCCCACATACAGGGTCAGGAAATAGGATTGTTTCGGATTATAGGCCATGATGGGGACGGGAATAGGGGAGTAATCAAAAATAACGCCCACCTCCAGTGAATTGATCTGCCTGTTTTTAACACCAAATTCAAAATCCAGTCCGGTTTTAGCATATACGCCCGGGTGAAATCCCAACTGGGTCAATCCGGCCAGAAATGAGCCGCGTCCGTAAATATTATCCACAAAATGAAATTCAGGATTGTATTTTTCCTCTATGACTTCATAGTCGGTAAATCCACTTTTGAAGTGTATGATATAAAGATAAACAGGTTTGGTTAGGGCCAGGGAAACACCGCCGTAATATAACCAGCTCAACTGAACGCCTCCCCAGTATGGTTTTCGGTTGAGGATATGCTGCTGGCCTATTCCGCCATTAAAAAACCACACATAATTGAGCTTGCCATAGAAATACGAACGGGAGTCGGCAAAATAGGGGTTGATGCTGCGCACCTCCTTGGCTGATTTATAGGTGGAAAATTCCAGTTCCCACATGAATTGCCTCAGTGCGGTGACATTATGTCCCTTGCGGAATTTCAGTCCCCACCCGTTGGTGTGGATCATGCCGCCCAAACTCCATTGCTGTTCAAACAATACATTATCGGGCAGCGTGTCCTGTACCGCTGCATACTGCGCGCTTGCAAGATAACCTCCGGAGGTAAGAAAAATGAATAACAGGATGAGGGAACTTTGTTTCATTGGTGCTTGAATCTCACGGGAGACAAAGTTACTAAAGAAAAAAGAAATGGGAAGCCAAGGCCTCCCATTTAAATATAAAACAAATGGAAAAGTTTTTTTTACCGACGCTCCATTTGGTATCTTTGCTTTTCTCCATAAGCTGCACAATGCTGATTTGAGGTGCAGGATGAGACAATACCTAAAAGAACAGTGGCCAATATTAGAAAGAGGGCTTTTTTCATGGTGGTTATTCCTGGTTTTCGTTGTTTTAGAAGCGCAAAGTTACGGCTTCATAAGTTAATGAACAAACAAATTCAATAATTATTGTGTAAAGTTATTAACGTTCAAAAGTTTATAAAATCATGGAGAAGGTTAGCCCTGTGATAGAAGAGAGTTGGTTAGAGGTATTAGGCAGTGAATTTGACATGGAGTATTTCAGTGAGCTCAAGGCATTTTTAATTGAGGAAAAGGGGAAATACAGGATTTATCCTCCCGGAAGCTTGATATTCAATGCATTCAATCATACGCCATTTGAAAAGGTGAAGGTTGTAATACTGGGCCAGGATCCTTACCACGGCCCCGGACAGGCCCATGGCCTGTGCTTTTCTGTCCCCGATGGAGTCCCGAAACCTCCTTCGCTGATCAATATTTTCAAAGAATTGCAGGATGACCTTGGAATTGCAATTCCCCGACACGGGAACCTTACCCGGTGGGCCGACCAGGGGGTTCTGCTACTCAATGCAACACTTACCGTAAGAGAAAACCAGGCAGGCTCCCACCAGAATCACGGCTGGGAGACTTTTACGGATGCAGCCATAACCCGGCTTTCACTCCGCAGGAATGGACTGGTGTTCGTTTTGTGGGGTAATTATGCCATTGCCAAAAAATCGCTGATCGATGCAACGCGCCATTTTACGCTAACCTCGGTGCATCCGTCGCCGTTATCGGCTCACCGGGGATTTTTCGGGTGCCGCCATTTCTCGCAAATAAACAATTTATTGCGGCAGAATGGCGTTGAAGAAATAGATTGGCGACTGGAATGAGATATAAAACTGGAAATATATGGGCTTTGCTGGTCATGATTTCATTCATGGCCGGATGCAAAAAAACACAACCCGAAAGCCCGGCGCATAATCCGACACCATATCCATTCAATATTCCCCGGTTTTTTCCGACAGAATTAAATATTCCTGAAGACAATCCCATGACCGTCGAAGGGGTGACCCTGGGAAGGTACCTTTTTTATGATGGCCGGCTGTCGGGACGGACCCATCCCGATTCGCTGATGAGTTGTGCCACCTGTCATATTCAGGCCCGCTCCTTTGAATGCGGGATCGATCATCCAAAATACACGGGAGGACATCCTTTCGGGTTGACCGGTATCCCTACACCCCATTCCATGATGCCCATGATAAACCTGGTGTGGGCTACACACGGATATCTTTGGAATGGCAAGGTTTCAGCTGAAAATCCATCTGCTTCCATGAGAACCCTGGAGGATTTTACCTGGATGGCCATTTCAGCCCCTCATGAATGCAACGGGGATACCGCGCGGGTGGCAGCACTTTTTCAGTCGATAAAGGGATACCCCGGATTATTTTATAGTGCATTTGGCTCAGACCGTGTTACAGTGAAAAACATGGGCCGGGCAATTGCACAGTTCGTCA
>CAZPWZ010000357.1:0-3329 GCA_964590675.1 uncultured Draconibacterium sp. | reverse complement strand
TCTTTCCCTGTTTTGCAATGGATTTTTCGCTTAGCATCCGCACGGCGCTCATGACAACTGCATCGTAAACATCCATGTCAGGTTCAATCCCCTTCAGCAGGGCATTGATGAGGCGGTAATCCTCGATATAGTCCATGCCGCCATGGCCCGCACCCTTGCTTGCCGACTCCAGCTCGATCCAGATCGGATGCTGGTACTTTTTCAGGTATTCATTGATCGGTTCCCACCTGTCATCGGTCTTGCTTACCCCTTCGATATAGATCTTTGGATCTGGGTATTTCCGCACAAGACCCTTCGTGCCCTGAACCATTATGTCGCGGCTATATGGCCTTGGCAGACTTGTATCATGGGTAACCACGATGGTTTCACCATTCATCGTGCGGATCAGTGTCGTAACAACATCACTTAAAACAAATTTCTCCCGGGCCTCCATACTGTCGGGCCCAAACCGGTTTACTGCATAATCATGCAATCCGCGGGTTTTTGAACCGAAGGAAACCATGTAATCAAAATAATTTCCCCTGTTGATATCCATGCATTGCATAACCGGCCCCAAACCATGGGTTGGATAGAGATCCCCGTTGTTCTTCATGGAGAATTCCCGGCGCCATACTCCTTCACCATCCATGTCATGCTTAACGGCCCGCAGGTCGTGAAGATATCCACATTCGGCATGAACAAGTTCTCCGAACAGTCCCTTCTTCACCATGTTCAGGATCATCATTTCAACCATGTCGTAGTTGCAATTCTCCATCATGATGCAATACTTCCCGGTTTTTTCAGAGGTTTCAACCAGATCCCAGCATTCATCCATGGTGATTGCGGCAGGAACTTCCACAGCCACATGCTTTCCGTTCTTCATGGCAGCAATGCAAATCGGGGCATGCCATTGCCATGGTGTTGCCGTGTATACAAGATCGACATCGCTTCGCCCGCAAAGGAGCTGCCAGTCATATTCAGATCTAGAATATCCTTCCGGGCGCCTGAATCCAGCCTTCTCAATCATATCCTGCGCCCGCTTGACCCTGCTTTCAACGATGTCACAAACCGCAACAATTTCAGCTCCTGGTACTTTCAGCAGGTTTTCGACGTGCGAAGTGCCCTGCAACCCAACACCGACATACCCAATCCGGACTTTTTCCATGGGTGGTCCTGCCGGAACAGCCCTGAATGGGCTGCTCTCAATGTCACGTTGTACCGAGGCCAGCAGATTGTCACTTACGGCAAGGCCAACTCCTGTTGCTGCCACGGTCCTGATGAAGTCCCGGCGGTTATAATGCTTTGTCATGTGTATGGGAAATTTGAACTCAAAATTAGGAAAAAATCAATAAAAAAGCCGGTACTTTTTTACGATACCGGCTTTAAATAAATTGGATTCCCTTATTGTATACCAAGCTTTTTCTTCACCAATGTCATTACATCATCAGTCGCATCCTTGTAGATCACCACGTCTTCAATGGCGTTTAATATATAGGTGTATTTATTTTCCTTCGCAACATCTGTTATGGCAGCCTTTGCCTTGTCGATAAACGGGGCCACCAACTCCTGCTGTCTGGTTTGAAGATCCTGGCTGGCCTTTTGCTGAAAGGCATCGATACGACCCTGAAGATCCGAGAGTTCTTTCTCCTTCGTTTGCCTGATCAGGTCCGACATACTCGATGATTGAGACTGATAATCAAGATACTTGTTCTCAAATTCCGCCTTCATGGCATCCATCTGATCAGTCAGCGTCTTTTGATAGTTCTGAAGTTTGATCTTTACTGAATCGATGCCAGGCATGGCAGCCAGTAACGTATTAAAATCAATATACCCAATCTTGACCGGATTTTGCGCTTGCGTTGCGAATGAACTTCCAATGATCAACACAACGATGGCGAAAAGCTTTGCTAATTTTTTCATTTTCAATAATTAAATGGTTTATACTACAATAAGTGCTGCAAAATTAAGACTTTTTTTTTACTTTTTAATTTCCCTTGATTCAATTCCACCGCCAGGTTTTGAAGAGCCAGTGGTGCCGCTTCCGCTGGTCCCGCTTTGTCCCTTGCCTTTTCTGTTGCTGAGACTGGCCCCAAGATTATCAAGGACATCGTCACTGATATCATATTTTGGATTGGCATACATCATCGTCAGGCTGCCGCCCTTATCGAAAACAACTGCATAATTGTTGCTCGTTGCCAGCTCCTGGATCGCATTGTATATCTTCTCCTGAATTGGTTTCACCAACTCCTGGCGCTTCTTGAATAAATCGCCATCCTTCCCGAAACGGGTCCGCTGAAGGTTTTTCGCGTCCTTTTCCCGGTCAACAATCTCCTGCTCCTTTTTCTTTTTCATATCCGCCGGAAGAAGGATTGACTGGGCCTGGTAATCCTTATACATCTTGTCAATTTCGGTAAACCGGGTCTCTATCTCCTTCTGCCACTCATTCGACAACTCATCCAGTTGCGCCTGAGCCTCTGCAAATTCAGGAATATTATCAAGGATGTACTGTGTATCAACGTAGGCAAACTTCTGTGCATGTCCCGCGGCAACTGCGAAAACAACCGCCATTATTAATAAAACAAGCTTTTTCATAGCATTAAATTTTAATCAGTTATTAAGAATTAAAACCGTCACCAAATCACTCGCTGACCCCTCATCCACCCGTCCACTTGTCCACCCGTCCACTCATCCACCCGTACACCTGTCCACTTGTCCACTAGTCCACCCGTCCACCAGTCCACTTACTCCCGTTTGTTAATCTATCGAAGAGTTTATACTGAAATGGAACTGTCCTCCTGCGGCACCGGGAACTCCGGGTACAGGATCCAGGCCGTAACCCCAGTCAAGGCCAAGCAAACCGAACATCGGTAAAAATACACGCACTCCAACGCCCACTGAACGATATACGTTAAAGGGATTGAAATTACTCCATAAAAGCCAGTCATTACCTGCCTCCACGAAACCCAGCCCGAAAATCGTTGCATTCGGATTCAGTGAAATGGGGTACCTCAATTCCAGGGTATAACGCGTGTAAACTGTTCCTCCGATGGTGTTGGGATATCCCGGGGTAAGCGAATTATTTGCATAGCCACGCATCCCGATCAATTCACGACCATCCATATTGTTGTATCCCGACAAACCATCCCCTCCAAGGTAAAAACGCTCGAATGGAGTAACGCCCAGGTTATCATTGTAGGCCCCGAGGAAACCAAACTGAACACGCGGGGTCATAACCAGTTTCTCAATCATGTTAATGTAACATTATCCCTTTAATTTGATTTTGTAGTATTCTACCCAATTGTAATTCTCGTTCGCTGCCATATTTTTATAATCCACTTACACAGGAACAA
>CAZPWZ010000356.1:0-3332 GCA_964590675.1 uncultured Draconibacterium sp. | reverse complement strand
CCATAAAAAAGGAATTCCCCGCTGACACGACAGCGAAACTGACCAGTACCGCATGCAACCCGAATTTCTGATAAAGCGGAATGAAAATGGGAGAAAGCAGGGCAATCGTCGTAAATCCCCAGGGGATATCGACAAATCGGATGAACCATAGAATCACCGTACCAACCAGAAGAAACGTCAGGGGGGATCCGGCCAGGGAAAGGATGCCGGGCTCGATGATGGGTTTGAACCAGTCCGAGATACCCGCCTTAACAAACATGGCTGTCAGGCTCATGACGATTGCAAAAAAATTGATGATATCCCAGTTCACTCCGGTTGAAATATCCGGCATACTGATGATCCCAAAGATGATCAAGGCTGCAAAAGCCATCAGGGCAGCCACAGTGGTATTGATGCCCGTTAATTTTTCCGTTGAAAAAAGAATCAGTGCCACAATCAGGATGGTACCGCAGATGATTTCCTGACTGGTAATTTTGCCCAGTGCCGCATACTGTTCTCTGAAAGTATCCCGGTTGAGCTGAAGGGGTTCCGCCGGCTTGAAGAAGATATAGATAAGCACCAGAAACAGGATCGTAATTAAAAACCAGGGAAATGCCATGTACTGAAACCATGCGCCGGGCGTGGCAAGCACCTTCATTTCAGGCGGGTAAAAACCCATCATGAAAATCCCCCACAACGAACCGGTCTGCCAGCCGTTTCCCGGCAGCAGCGCTGTTCCCCATGCCGTAAAGCAGATCAGGGCCGAGCCTTTGGATCGATCCGCCAGCTTGCAGGCTTCCACCAGGCTGATGGCAATGGGCATCATGATGGCGATTCTCACCGTAATGGATGGCGTCAGGGCTGAAAGGGCCAGCCCAATAATGAACCAACTGATACATATGGTCAGATAGCTTGGCTCAAAGGTTTTCAGAACAAAATATGAAATCCGTTTTCCAAGTCCTGTTTTGATAAGGGTAAATCCGAAAAACAGTGCCGGTACCAAAACCCATACTGCCGGACTCGTGTATCCCTTGGTAACGACATCCAGCGGCAGTTTGAAGATAAGGCCGCCGGCCAGAAGGATGGCTCCTCCTGCAAAAAAGGGCATGCTGCCGGACTTGAATATCCAAAAAGCCAGACAAACAAGTGCAACGCCAATAATGCCATTTCCCTGGGGAGAAAGACCGGAAAATGGTTTGACGGATGCAATGATGATCGCAAACACAACAAAGACAAAGATACCCAGTTTTCGAGTGTTACTCATTCATTCCTCCTTGCTTAAAAATGCATTGTATAAGTTCCTGTGAAAAATACTATTCATTAATTCAAAAACAATGCATTGATTAGCAATGGATATGCCATAAAGATCAGATTCATCCATCAGGTCAACCATGTTTATAAAAACATTTTATATCCATCTGTTTTACGGGCATAAACGATCGTTAAACTTTTCGGTTTAAGACGTTTGTTTAAGGAGAGATTATAGAGGTATCTTGAAAATGGAGAGGAATACGGTGAGTGCACGATGAAAAAATATTTCTGGAAATGAAAATTATTTTCAGGTGATTTTCCCCCTTCGGGGACACCCCATTCATGATCGTGATACGCGATGTAATCCGGCTTGCTGATATCCACCCAGGGGCTGATGACACGAACCTTCTGTTCGGGCATCACTTCTGCTTTTGCAAGCTTGATATTTGCAGGCATTGACTACTCCCATGAATCAGGCAGAGAATTAATGGCTTCAAAAAAGTAAAAATGAAACAATTACGAAACCATCACAATTTATTGTAAGCTTCAACGCGGTTCCGGCCATTTTCCTTAGCATGATACAACGCGGTGTCTGCCTGTTTGGTCAATTCTTCATGAGAAACAGGCACATTGATGTTGGTCGTGGCCACGCCAAGGCTGATCGTGACAATGCCTGAAGGCAACGATTTTTCATGGGGTGTTTGCAGATTGCAGACATTTGTCCGGATTTCTTCGGCAATGAACTGAGCGCCTACCTGTGAAGTATAGGGTAAAACAATGATGAATTCTTCTCCGCCGTATCTGGCGCAAAAATCGCTGGGGCGCCTTAATGTTTCCTCAATGACCTTCGCGACCTTCCGCAGGCAGTCATCCCCGCTTCCATGGCCATATGTGTCATTATACAGTTTGAAATTATCGATATCACCCATGACGACGGACAAGGGATATTTTTCTCTTCTGCTGCGATTGACTTCCGTGAGGATGTAGTCTGAAAAGGCCCGGCGATTGGGTATGCCGGTTAAGGCATCAATTACGGCCTGCCTTTTTATCAATTCATAGGCTTTGTTGAGTTTGGTTCCGGATACGACGATACCGATCAATCCGACCAGGCCGATGCCTATGTGGCCGATCATCAGTGCCAGAACCGGTATCCGGGAGACAAAGGGCAGGGTGACGCTGATGCCGCCCCGGATATCGCCTTCTTTGTATCCCTGTCCGGCATGGCAGGTCAAACACGATTTTTCCGTTTTCAGCGGCGCCATATAAAAAAAAGTGATTTTGGATTCGCCACCGATAATCTTGCCAAATTCCTGCGCCCCATTTTCAAATACCTTTAAAACGCTTTCCTCATCGGGCGTTGCCTTGTTTTCAGGACGAATCGGGTTCAAACTGGTAATATGGAACTGGATTCCCTCGCGTTTGGCCGCGATGTCAGCGATCTGTCGCGTCATGAAAGCAGGATTGACCTTGGTAAGCTTTAAAGCCCCGTTGATTTCGATATCTCTTAAGGGGTCGTCGAGATAGGGATTCGGCTGCGTGTCTTTTGTGACAGGAACATATACGCCGCCATGCGCCACATTCCATGCCCGTGATATTAATATCTGGTTTAAAAAACTCCGTGCTGTTTGAAATGCAATGGCCTGCTGTTCCATCCTGGCATTCGAATAATTCCACATGAATGAGGCGGCAACCAAAACAATCCAGATAAAACAGACAATCGGCAAGTATTTCTTCATCGGATATCCCTCAGGGAGTTTTTATTCTTTTGGCGCAAACCTCTGGTAATACGTGTCCCGAATTCGAATCAGCATGCCCTCGTTTGCCAGCGCCGTGTTCACCTGATTGAATTCGTCAAATCGGCCTGCAAGCGGAGATTTCTTGCTGATGGCCATATAGACAGAAGCATTTTCGGCAAATTCATATCTGGCGCGTTCTATTTTTCCGGCATAGCCTTCCACAACCATGCGATAGTTTTCAGTCGGCACATAGCCAGCCATTGCTTCAAATCGATCATTCATCAGCATCGGGAAAAGCTGGTCCTGAGAGGTGACTTCCTGTTTTTTGAGTTTCTTATCCTGATCAAAGCGCTCAAAATAGCCAGC
>CAZPWZ010000355.1:0-3335 GCA_964590675.1 uncultured Draconibacterium sp. | reverse complement strand
TTAGGGTATTTGATCCGGCAGACCCGGTAAAATATGATTTTGCACTCTTTGGCCTGGGTATGTTTGAAAAGTGACGAAACAGATATAATACGTACATTTGTCAGAAATAATCACCTGCAACGATATCCAAAAATGACAGAACAGGCTGAAAAAGCATACCGTTTGGCGTTTGCATCGGCCATTTTCACCATTGTTTACAACATCATCGAAGGGCTTGTCAGCATTTATTTCGGGGTCTCTGATGAAAGCCTCACCTTGTTCGGATTCGGGGTCGACAGCCTGATCGAGGTCATTTCAGGGATCGGGATCGCACAAATGATCATCCGCATCAGAAAGAGCGGAGCCGAAAACCGAAGTAATTTCGAAAAGAATGCACTCAGGATAACCGGTTTTGCTTTTTATTTTCTGGTGGCAGGCTTGCTGATCACCGCTGTTTACAACCTCCTGACCGGGCACAAACCTGAGACAACCATTTGGGGTGTAATCATTTCGGCCCTTTCCATCGCGGTGATGTTCATCCTCGTTATGATGAAATTGCGCGTGGGAAAGATATTGAACTCAGAAGCAATCATTGCCGATGCACACTGTACAAGGATATGTATTTATATGTCGGTGGTGCTGCTTGTTTCCAGCCTTATTTTTGAAGTTACGGGAATTGGCTGGATCGATATCCTGGGCACACTCGGACTTGCATGGTTCTCGTTTTCCGAAGGGCGTGAGTGTTTCGAAAAAGCACGTTCGGAGAAACATTGCAGTTGTAAAAAAGCATAAATTAATAATCTATATTCTTCACTTGTCAATTGTCATTTACAATGGGAATACTCCGGGCCATTATCTGCATCATCTTCCCACCCCTGGCGGTACTTGACCGGGGATGCGGCGCTATCTTACTGGTTTTTATCCTCACCTGCTGCGGCTGGATACCGGGAGTGATTGCTGCGATCGTTTTTAATATGAAAAGGGACTGAGGTTCATGAGAGCTCTCCGAAAGAAAATCATCGCTTACTTTTTACACCTGTTCACTATCCCCAGGGTTAAGGAGGTGATAGGCAGCTATGCCAGGATGTTTATTGGCGAAGCGGGCAGGTACTCAGCCGGTATAAAAGCGGAGGCGATTGAATCAAAAGAAACTTTTTCGGTACTTACCAAATACATTAAAAAGGAAAAAATTACCAAACTGGAAAAGAAGAGGTTTAAAAAGCAGATTTTTGGTATTTTAAGAAGCTCAGGGGTAATTGTGCCCGTGATGCTGATCCCGCTTCCTTTTGTGAGTACGCTGCTGCTAATCATTATGGACCACCTGCTGCTGAGCATGAAAATCCAACTCCTGCCCGACTCATTTTACCCCAAAGAAAAAAAGGAACTGATGACCACGGAAGGAATCGAAAAAGACTTAAGGAAAGAGAAGAATTTCATTTTCTAAATGGGGAGGCGCTGAACAAAACCTTGGTGTTGCATAAACCAGGCCAGTTAAGCTGCAATGTACTTCATACTGGTTACTTCAGCTGCTTCAGTGTTTCAATAGCTTCATCGACATGCTTCTGAAAATTCAGTTGCGAAGAAAACATCAACTGCACAATACCCTGCTTATCGATGACAAAAGTGACCCTCCCGGGCAAAATACCCAGTGATTTTCCCACCCCGTACTTGTCGGCCACCGTTTTATCCTTGTCCGACAGCAGGATGAATGGCAGTTTATGGTTAGCGGCAAATGCCTGGTGCGAGGCGATGTCATCGGAACTGATGCCAATCACTTCAGCGCCTGCCTCTTTAAATACTTCATAATTATCCCGGAAACTGCAGGCCTCCTTGGTACATCCATATGATTCATCCTTTGGATAAAAGTAAACTACGAGGTTCGTTTTGCCAAGGTAATCTGAGAGATTAACACGCTTTCCACGCTGATCGGGCAGGGAAAATTCCGGGGCCTTGCTTCCGACGTCAATTTTATTTGCCATATTTTTCGTTTTTGGACCAGCCTGGGAGCTGGAACTGTTTGAATTATCACTGCCACAAGAAATCAAAAAATAGTTTAGACCAAGTATAAATAAGACGAATATTTTGTACCTTTGCCGCACCATTCAGTCAATAAATCTTTAAAGATAAAACAAAATGAGAACATTACTGTTATTTTTAACATTAATTACCATGACAACCATAGCCGGTGCGCAAAGCAAAAAATCTTTTTATGATTTCAAGGCTACGACCATTGACGGTCAGCCATTTGATCTATCCTCATTCAAAGGGAAAAAGGTTTTAGTCGTAAACGTAGCCTCCAAATGCGGTTATACTCCCCAATATGCCCAGCTGGAAGAACTGTATAAAAAATACAGTACGGGTAACTTTGTGATCATCGGTTTCCCTGCCAACAATTTCATGGGCCAGGAACCTGGCACCAATGCCGAAATCCTCGAGTTCTGCACCAGCAAGTACAATGTGACCTTCCCCATGATGGCAAAGATCTCTGTCAAGGGCAAGGATATTGACCCGCTTTACAATTGGCTTACCTCTAAGGAGGAAAATGGGGTGCTTGATGCACCGGTGAAATGGAATTTCCAGAAGTTCATGATCGATGAACAGGGTCAGGTAGCCGGTGTTGCAGCACCCGGAGATAAACCCTTCGACGAAAAGATCGTTTCCTGGATTGAGAAAAAGTAATTATGAAATACAAGTGCACCATCTGCGGACATATTTATGACCCGGCACTGGGTGATCCCGATTCGGGCATTGCACCCGGAACAGCTTTTCAAGATATTCCCGACGATTGGGTTTGCCCAGTCTGTGGCGTTGGGAAAGAGGATTATGTGAAGATTCGGTGAAGTGTGGGAATTCAGAAATATGGTTTAACTTTGATCCTCTAAAATCCGATCCGTATGGAATTGAGCATCAAAGGCACCATTACTGAAAAAAACCTGCTGAAAGCATTTGCCGGTGAATCCCAGGCGAAAAATCGTTACACATTTTATGCAAAGCAGGCTAAAAAGGAGGGCTTTGAGCAAATTGCAGCCTTCTTTACTGAAACCGCGTTGAATGAAGAGAGTCATGCGAAGAGTTTTTTTCGTTTCCTCGAAGGAGGACCGGTCGAAATTACCGCAACTTATCCGGCAGGTGTAATCGGGACTACGGCTGAAAATCTGATGGCTGCCGCTGAGGGAGAGCAGGAAGAATGGACCACCCTCTACCCCGGATTCAGCAAAACTGCTGCCGAGGAGGGATTCCCCAAAATAGCCACTGTATTCAAACTGATCGCATCTGTTGAAGCGCATCATGAAAAACGGTTCAGGAAACTTTTAAACAACCTTGAGAAAAACAGGGTCTTTGAAAAGGATGAGAAA
>CAZPWZ010000354.1:0-3339 GCA_964590675.1 uncultured Draconibacterium sp. | reverse complement strand
AACAGTCCCTTCCATCCCTGGAGGATGCCATAAACTTTAAATCCCAGCAACGAAGCGCGGTTCCTGATCGCTTCGATACTTGAATTGATGGCAGGAGTATCTCCGCCACCGGATAAAATTGCCAGGGTCTTGCCTTTGAACAGCTTATTTTCGTATTTCATTGACTAATAATTTGATTTCTATGGTTGATATAAAGGTTCATGATAATCATTCAGGATTTGCATGAACATTGTTCTTCTGGATATTTCAGGAATATAAATTGTACATTTTTTCTTTGCGGCTGCAAACTTACAGAATTTTCCTGATTTTCTCCACCAGCACCCTGGCCAGTTTAATATGAGACTCATGTGTCCATCCGGCAATGTGCGGCGACAGGATCACCTTGTCCGATTTCATCAGGAAATCCAGTTCCACGGGCAACTCCCCGGAAATATTTTCAAAGGAGGCATCCTCAAATTCCAGCACATCCAGGGCTGCGCCGATGATTTTTCCCGAACGGATATTTTTTTCCAGGTCAGTTGTTTTTAAAATCGGCCCCCTGGATGTATTGATCAGCCAGATATTTTTCCGGAACCGTTGCATGAAATCGTCATCCACCATGTACTTCGTCTCCTCCGTAAGCGGAATATGCAAACTTACAATGTCACTTTCCGAAAAGATCTCCGCCAGTGAGGTTTCACGCGTATTTCCGTCAGCATATCCCCGCCTGTACTTGTCGTATGAGATCACCGTGGCCCCGAAACCCGACAAACGCCGGGCAAATGCACTACCCATGTTCCCATAACCAATGATGCCCACCGTTTTGCCCATGATCTCCGTTCCGCGGTTGCCCTCCCTGATCCATTTCCCGCTGCGCACCTGCCGGTCGGCCCGGTTCAGGTTGTTCATGAGTGAAAGCAGCATGCCCAGCGTGTGCTCGCCCACTGCATCACGGTTTCCTTCAGGGGAATTGAGGCATACAATGCCTTTGGATCCGGCATAATCCACATCGATGCTCTCCATCCCGGCTCCTACCCTGCCGATAAATTTCAACATGGTGGCCCGGTCGAGAAATTCCTTGTCCAGGTTGATTTTACTGCGAATGATGATCCCGGTGTACCCCCCTGCAATGGCCAGATAATCCCCCCGGCCATATTCAGGAAAAAAATCACATTGAAATCCCATGCCGGTCAGCTCTTCAGTTATCAGCGGGTGAACGGAGTCAATCAGGAGGATCTTTTTCATTGGGTGGACAGGTGGATGGGTGGAAATGTGGACGGGTGGACGGGTGGACGGGTGGACTAGTGGACGGGTGTCCCTTTGTCTTTTTGTCCACTTGTCCACTTGTCCACTAATCAGCCATCTCAATTTTCACCATACAAAGATACCGGATAATCTTAATTTCTAAGAAGGATTTTGTAAATTTGCAACCCTAATTTTGAGGCTGTGTGGAATATAATTGTCAGGACCATCTTACGAAACAGGATCACCATTCTTATTCTCATTGCACTGATGACGGCCTTCATGGGCTACCAGGCAACACGGGTAAAAATCCAGTATGAAAGTGCCAGCATTCTCCCCGATTCTGATTCAACAATTATAACCTACAAGAAATTCATCAAGCAGTTCGGACAGGATGGCACCATCATGTTCATAGGGATCGTGGATCCCGGTTTTTTCCAGCTTTCGCACTACAACTCAATTTATGACCTCAGCGATTCACTGAAAAGCATCGAAGGTGTTTCAGGCATTTTATCAGTTACGCGGCTGTTCAACCTGGTCAAGAACGATTCACTGAAAAAGTTCGAATTTATCCCCATAACTCCTTCCAAACCAATCACCCAGGAGGCAATGGATTCAGTAAGGGACCTGATCCATTCACTGCCGTTTTATGAAGGATTGATCTACAATAAAGCGACTTCGGCGTATCTTTTTGCAGTAACCCTTGATAAGAAAACCATCCATTCGAAACAACGCGACCGGCTTGTGGGCGATATCAAAGCCATGGTCGACCGGTTTACAGAACGGTCGAAGATCGAGGCGCACTATTCCGGGCTTCCATACATCAACACCCTGATAGCAAAGAAGTTATTAAATGAGTTAAGATTGTTCGTCATCCTCGCCCTGCTGATTTCCGCGCTGTTCCTGTTCATTTTTTTCAGGTCGGCGAAAGCAGTTATTTTCCCGATGGTCATCGTGCTGATCAGTGTGCTTTGGGCACTTGGCCTCATGGGGATCTTCGGTTACAAGATCACCATGCTTACCTCCATCATCCCGCCTCTGGTGATAGTCATTGCGGTGGAGAACTGTATCTTTATCCTGAACAAATACCACTACGAATACAGCCATCACCGGAACCAGGCCAAGGCGCTGACGCGTGTGATACAAAGGATCGGCGTGGCCAACCTGCTCACGAATGCCGCCACAGCCACGGGATTTGCGGCCTTCATCATCACCAACAACAAACTCCTGGTCGAATTCGGACTGGTCGCGGCCATCAGCATCATGGTCATCTATGCCCTCTCTCTGACCATGGTGCCCATCTTTTTCAGTTTCCTCCCGCCGCCCAAAGGAAAATACACCAAGCATATCGAAGAAAGCCTGGCAAAATCCATTATCGACAAGGCTGTTTACTGGGTGCAGCATTACCGGAATCCGATCTATATCGTGATGGGCATCCTGATCGTGATCGGTCCGATCGGCACCCTCAGGCTGAAAACGAGCGGAACCATTGTGGATGATATTTCCAAACGGGATCCCATCTACAAGGACATGCTCTTCTTTGAGCATCACTTCAAGGGGATCATGCCACTGGAAATTACCGTTGATGCCCGAAAGAAGAAAGGGATCATGAACCTCGCCACACTGCAAAAGATCGACCGTTTGCAGGACAGCCTGAAACAATACAAGGAACTTTCAAAAGCCCTCTCCCTCGTGGAGGTGGTCAAAACCGCCAGGCAGGCCTTTTACGGCGGGGACTCGTCCTATTACTCCCTCCCTACTTCGAATGAACTGACCTTCATGGCCGGGTATATCCCTTCGCTGCAGTCAAAAAAACGATCGCTGCTCGACAATTTCATCGACACAAACTTCCAGGTCACCCGCATCAGCATTCAAATGGCCAATGTCGGGATCAACAAGATCGACAGCATCCAGAAAAGCCTGAGGCCGACCATCGATTCCATCTTCAGCCCGGCTAAATACGACGTCACCATCACAGGGACCAGCGTGGTATTTTTGAAAGGCACCAAGTTCCTTATCAGGAATTTATGGGAAAGCATTGCCCTTGCAGTCGTGGTGATTGCCATGCTGCTGGCGTTCCTCTTCAGCTCCTGGCGGATGATACTTATTTCACTGATC
>CAZPWZ010000353.1:0-3384 GCA_964590675.1 uncultured Draconibacterium sp. | reverse complement strand
CAGGATGCAAGCGGCATTGGACTCGGGTTGGCCATTGTTCACGGAATCGTACAAAACCATAAAGGCAAAATACAGGTCAAATCGGAATTGGGAAATGGCACAACCATCTCGATTACAATCCCTTTGATCAAAACTTAACAGGAATATATAATGGCGAAAAAGATATCAATATTAATTGTCGACGATGAAGAATCTGTGAGAGATTCTCTCTACAACTGGTTCATTGAAGACGGCTATCGCGTTGAGTGTGCCGAGAATGCAAAAAAAGCATTGATCATGCTTGAATCCGACCAGTTTGACATCGTCCTGGCTGACATAAAAATGCCGGGGATGGACGGACTGGAAATGCTCAGAAGAATCAAAGCATTCAGAAAGGAATCGATCGTTATCGTCATGACTGCTTTTGCCACGGTCGATACCGCCGTGAAAGCACTGAAAGACGGCGCATTCGATTATGTTACAAAGCCTTTTGATCCCGATGATTTAACCCATCTGATCCGGAATGCCACCAAACAGATATCGTTGGTGGAAGAAAATGAAACCCTGAAAAAACACGTGGTCTCCCTCGAAAGTGTTGAAGACCTGATCGGGAACAGCGAAGGCATGAAAAATGTCCTGAGGGAGGTTGAAAGCGTGGCTCAAACGAATTCCTCGGTTATCATTACCGGCGAAAGCGGCACGGGAAAGGAACTTGTTGCCAGGGCCATCCACGCGAATTCACCACGGAAATTTTTTCCATTTGTCAGCGTCCATTGCGGCGCCTTGACTGAGAGCTTGCTGGAAAGCGAATTGTTTGGCCACGAGAAGGGAGCCTTCACCGGTGCCATGTATAACCGCAAGGGGCGTTTTGAGATGGCCGACAGCGGATCGATCTTCCTGGATGAAATTGCCACCATCTCCACGAAAATGCAGGTTGAGCTGCTTCGGGTCCTGGAATCTAAAACTTTCATCCGGGTTGGAGGCAACAAGGAGATCAGTTCCGACTTCAGGGTGATTTGTGCCACAAACAGGGACCTGAAACAAATGGTTGAGAAGGGGCTTTTCAGGGCGGATCTTTTTTACCGGCTGGATGTGGTAAACATTCACATTCCGCCGTTACGCGACCGAATTGAGGATATCCCGCTGCTGGTCGAATATTTTATCAGCAAGTACTGTACTTCGATGAACAAGCCTATGGTAACCATTGATCCTGCGGCCATGAAACGGTTGCAGGAGTTCAATTTTCCCGGGAATATCCGTGAACTGGAGAACATGATCGAGCGGGCAATTGTGGTCGGGGACGGGAAGAAAATAAGGATGAAAGACCTTCCACTGGAAAAAACTATTGTTACCACCTCTGCGGAAAGTCTTGATGATTTTGAAAAATCCTTCATCCTTCAGATCCTGGGCAAATACAACTGGAATATTTCCCGGACTGCAAAAGCCTTGAAGGTTGACAGGGTGACGTTGTATCATAAAATAAAAAAATACGATTTAAAACCCGCAGATCAACAATAGTCCCAGATGAATCTGCAAAACATCACCCTGATCTCATTTGGATATTTCGAGCGGGATTTTCTTGAAAAGACTGCAGAGGCGGTACAGCATGAATTTCAATATGCGGTGAACATCAAGGAGGGCCATATCGATCTGAGCGAATATTATGATCCGGCCCGCCGACAATATAACGGGAATATGTTATTGAAGCAGGTTGATAAGCTTACCTTTCCCGAGTCGGTAAAAATCATGGGATTATTCAACGTTGACCTGTTCATTCCGATTCTTACCTTCATTTTCGGCCAGGCTTTGTTGGGCGGGAGGACTGGAATTGCATCGCTTTACCGATTCAGCAATGAACGATATGGAATGACCGGGAATGATCAGATACAACTGGATCGTTTCAAAAAAATGGTTATCCATGAATTGGGCCATACCTTTGGCATGACCCATTGCTATACGCCGACCTGTGTCATGCGGTCGAGCACATACGTTGAAGATATTGATCAGAAAGAGCAGCATTTCTGCCTCCATTGCAGGCCAAAGCTGGATAAGGCTTTCTGATCGAAGGAACAAATGGAACAATGATTGGACTAATCAACAGGTATGATAGTTAAATCAGTCCGGACAAGTTTTTTCGCATTACTGCTAACGGTATTGGTCATCGTTTCGCTTGTGTGGTTCGTTTTGGATTCTTATCTTTTTATGGAGACAACCGACCGCAGGTTCACAAGAATGATCGAACTTTCCGGCGACCTGACCTACCTGGATGAAGTGCTGACCATGTCGGCCAGGATGGCATCGGCAACTGCTGATCTAAAATGGGAAGCAAGGTTTCGAAAATATGAGACGGAACTGGATTCAGTGCTGAAAGAGATGTTCATCCTGGGGAATCAGTTTGGCCTGAATGCAGCCGTTATAAGGACAGAAGCTGCAAACTCTGCCTTGGTTGACATGGAAAATCAAGCATTCCATCTGATCCGTGCTGGTGATCAAGGGGAGGCTGCCCTGATTTTCATAGGCCCTGAATATAGTTACCATAAAAATGAATTCAAGATCGGAATAGACCAGATTACCACTTCACTTAACCAGATACTCCAGCAGCAGATCCATCATCAAAAAAAATTAGGCTATTTTTCACTGCTGTTTGCAGTCATCATCATTCCGATACTGGTTATCGTATGGACATTTACTTTACGCAGGGAGCAGCACAACCAGGATAGTATTTATCGCATAAATCAGGAGCTTCAATCCAGCAATGCATCCAAGGACAAGCTGTTTTCCATCATTGCACATGATCTGAAGAGTCCGTTTTTGGGATTGCTGGGGCTCAGTGAAATACTTGTTGATCAAAGAGAAACATTATCACCAGAAAAGTCGGACCATATCAACAAAATGATTCATGCATCACTACTGCACCAGTACCATTTGCTGGTTAACCTGCTTGAATGGTCACGATTACAACAGGGCAATATCACATTTAATCCGGTAACGGTAAATATCAATGAACTGCTCCGTGAAATTACAGATCAGTTTCAAATCAACTTATCGAAAAAGGGAATACGGCTGTCGGAGCAATATTCAAAGGATGAGGATATGGTGATTACGGCCGATACCGACCTTATCCGGTCTGCTTTTCAAAATATACTTTCAAATGCAATAAAATTTACGCCCCAGGATGGTATGATAACAATCTGCACCGATGGATCAGGAGGTATTGCCATGATCAAAATCACTGACAGCGGCATAGGCATCAGCCCGGAGCGGGTAGAAACAATATTTCATCCTGATGCAGTGCAATCGACGGCAGGTACCGAAGGTGAAAAAGGAACCGGGCTGGGATTAATGCTTTGCAAGGAATTCATCGAAAAACATGGTGGAACACTGAAAATAACCTCTGAGGTTGGA
>CAZPWZ010000352.1:0-3390 GCA_964590675.1 uncultured Draconibacterium sp. | reverse complement strand
TCGTTTCCGGGTGTGGGGCACATGATTTTTAAAGCAGATATGGCATCAGTGCAGGAGATTACAGAAATGGTTGGCGAGATACTTCGCATCTATGGCAGGATCGATGTATTGGTCAACAATGCCGGGATATTTGAAGAGCTGGACATGACCGGAATCTCAATGGAGGAATTTTCTGCTTACTGGGAGCAAACGATTAAAGTAAATCTTACCGGACCTGCCATTCTTTCAAACCTGGTAGCACGTGAAATGATTAAGGCCGGTGGTGGCAGGATTGTTAATGTCACGTCACGTGGTGCATTCCGGGGTGAGCCCAACGCCTGGGCATACGGGGCAAGCAAGGCAGGCTTGAATTCCCTTGGCCAAAGTATGGCAAAATCACTGGCTAAAAATAACGTATTCATTTGCACGGTCGCGCCCGGTTTCGTCGAAACGGATATGGCAGGACCTTGGCTGGTTGGAGAAAAAAGTCTCGAAATAGAAGGCCAAAGCCCGATGAACAGGGTGGCACAGCCTGGTGAAATTGCCGGGGCGATCCTGATGCTTGCCTCTGACGGCACGGAATACATGAGCGGCTGCATCCTTGATATGAACGGTGCCTCTTACTTAAGGACGTAGACTGCCGTTTCATGCATCCTCTACTGAATTCTCCTCACCGCACGCTGTGCCCCATGCCCTGTGTCCTGCACGCTGTGCCCCATGCCCCGCGCTATGTCTCCACCTCCAGTTGCCGCTGGAACCCCACTTCGAGGGAGATGAACGTCTCCGTTGTGGTTATCTCAGGGATGGATTGAATCTTGTCCGTGATTAATTTCCGAAGATGTTCATTGTCCTTCGCATAAATTTTCACAAATAGTGAATATTTACCCGTAACATGATGACATTCAACAATCTCTGGAATCTGTGTGATCTTTTTGAATACCGTGTCATGCGTGCTCGTCGACGTAAGATTTATTACCAGCCCAATGAAGGCGCATGTCCCGTATCCCAGCCCAACCGGGTTTACATTGAAATGAGATCCGGAAACTATCTTATCAGCGATCAGCTGGTTAACCCGCTGGTGTATTGCAGCACCCGATACATTGCATTTCCGGGCAATCTCGAGAAACGGGATCCGCGCATCCCTGGTTAAAAAGGAGAGTATTCTTTTGTCAAGACTATCAATTTTTAAGCTCATCGGATCTTTATCTTGCTTATGATTACAATATATGATATATGGGGTAAAATTAGTTATAATATTTAAAAAAATAATACATTATATTTACGAATTGTTAGTATTATATTATATTTGATGATAATGCAGTATTTTTGCTGCATCTAATCTCAAACCAACCCAGTATGAAAACAGATCCATCGACAAAGATTTTTGATTTATTGCAATTCGGAGAATATGGGGATGTGAATCCCTCAGTTTGCGATTCCGCTACCTTTACCTTTATGCAGGCGAAAACGATGCTGGATACCTTTCAAGGCGAGGCCGAGGGATGTTTCCTCTATTCCCGCCACTGGAATCCAAGCAACAAGTATCTCGCCGATGCACTCGCTGCCATGGAAGGTACCGAGTCGGCCTGGGTCACTGCATCCGGCATGGCCGCCATCACCTGCAGCATCCTTCAGTTATGCAACAGCGGCGATCACATCGTTTGCAGCCTCACGACCTATGGAGGCACCTTTGCGTTCCTGTTTAACTATGTAAAGAAATTCAATATTGATGTTACCTTCGTGGATATCACCAATCTCGACCTGGTAGAGCAGGCGATCCGCCCTAACACGAAGATGATCTACACCGAGTCGGTGACTAATCCGTTGCTCCAGGTGTCTGATATTCCGGCACTTGCAAAAATATCCAATGATCACAACATCAAGCTGGTGGTTGATAATACATTTACCCCGATGATCATTGCACCGTATCAGCTGGGTGCCCACGTTGTGGTATACAGCATGACCAAGTTCATCAATGGAAAGAATGATTGTGTAGCAGGCGCCATATGTGCATCCAGGGAGTTTATAGATTCCCTGAGTGATGTCAATGACGGTACTGCCATGTTGCTGGGACCGGCCCTCGATCCGCTTCGTTCCTCCAGTATTCTTAAAAACCTTCATACCCTGCACATCCGGATGATGCAGCACAGCAGGAATGCCATGTACCTGGCAGGGAAATTCAAAGAATATGGGGTTAAACTCAACTATCCCGGACTACCTGAACATAAAGGCTATAAAAAGCTGGTGGAGATGATGAATCCCGATTTTGGATTTGGCGGGTTGATTGCCATTGATATGGAGACGGCCGACAGGGCTGCCAGGCTGATGGAGATGATGGAGAAGGCTGGTGTTGGTTATCTGGCGGTCAGTCTTGGTTATTTTAAAACCCTTTTCAGTAATTCAGGTAAAAGCACCTCTTCTGAGGTCCCGGAAGAAATTCAGCGCGAAATGGGATTATCCGAAGGACTGGTTCGCTTTTCAGTTGGACTTGACCATGATATTGAAAATACATGGCAGAAAATCAAGGCTTGCCTCGACCAAATGTAATCCCGGTGAAACTCGATCCCAAGGCAAAAGCATTACTCACAGCCATAGCAGCAGCCGGTGCACCATCGATTGTTGAAATTCCCTATGACATTGCCCGTGACCAGGTTGAACAGGGTTATGCCAGCATGCAAATTCCGGTCAAAACGGTTGGCGCAGTTGAGGAGGTGAAAATGGAAGGCCCGGGCGGTGAACTCCGGATTCGGATATACACACCTTTTGGTGAAGGTCCTTTCCCCGTGATGGTCTTTTATCATGGTGGCGGATGGGTCTTGTTCAGTCTCGATGCCTACGACCCGATATGTACCCATTTGTGTGATTCTGCCGGGTGCATTGTTGCATCGGTTGATTACAGGCTTTCTCCCGAGCATAAGTTCCCTGCCGCTATCGATGACTGCCTGGCAGCTGTAAGATGGATTTCGGATAATTGTCCTGCATGGAATGGAAATCCCGGGAAAATGATCCTGGCAGGCGACAGTGCAGGCGGAACCCTGGCAACGGTGACCGCCCTGAGAATCCGCGACGAAGGTGGTCCCGGCATCAGGGGCCAGGTCATTTTGTACCCTGTCACGGATTACCTTGTGCCTGAAAAACCATCCTATGTTGAATTTGCGGAGGGATACAGTCTGACCAGGGATGCAATGAAATGGTTCTGGGACAAATACCTGGCCAGGGAGGAAGATGCGCGGAATCCTTATGCTGCGCCATTGCTGGCCCCTGATCTGTCGGGACTCCCGCCTGCCCTGATCATCGTGTCAGGGTACGATCCACTCAGGGATGAAGGGCTTGCTTATGCGAAACGCCTGGCGGAAGCAGCAAATTCCCGCAGGGTCCCCGCCTGGGAATTGTCACTAATGCCGGGGGGCC
>CAZPWZ010000351.1:0-3391 GCA_964590675.1 uncultured Draconibacterium sp. | reverse complement strand
CAAGAGTATCTTCGATGTGATTCTGCCCGGCCTGGTAAAGCGCTTCGATACAACACGCGCCTACATCCCAGGTTCACCGCTCCATGGATGGGGCCGTAAGGAAAGCCTGACTGACGGCGATTCGCACTACTGGGGTGTTTGGTGGGGCAAGGAACCCTTTAGCATGTACAAAAACAAAGTTGGCCGGTTCATGTCGGAATATGGATTCCAGGGATTTCCTGATCTCACGACCATACGGAAATTTACATCTCCGGAGGACCGTGTTTTAGGTTCGGCCGTGATGACGGCGCATCAGAAACATCCAACGGGATATGAGACCATCGATGAATACCTGATCCGGGACTATAAAAAACCGAAGGATTTTGAATCATATGCCTATGTTTCGCAGCTTTTGCAGGCTGAAGGGATGAAAACAGCCATTGAGGCCCACCGCAGGGCCAAACCTTATTGCATGGGCACCATGTACTGGCAGTTGAACGATTCCTGGCCGGTAGTTTCATGGTCATCGCGCGATTATTACGGCAAAAAGAAGGCGTTGCAATATGCGCTCCCGGATGTTTTCAGCAACATCCTGATCTCTCCTGTCCTGGAAGATGGCCATTTACGCATATACATCTCCTCGGATGAATATTTGCCTATCATTGGAATTATGACGGTTAAACTGATGGATTTTGAAGGGAATATGTATTCTGATGAGGGTTTCTCGATCGAGATTCCCGGAAATACCTCGTTGGTATATTACGACACGCTGCAGGCAAATTACCTTGGAAAACTGAAACCGGAAGAGGTTTTATGCCTGGTGACTTTCAACGGCGGAATGTATGGTGGAAAGCATAAACGGCTGCTATATTTTGTGCCTCCCAAGGACCTTTCCCTGCCGGTTCCGGTCATCAGTAAAAAAGCAACTCCTTCAAAGGAAGGTTATGCCATTGAAATATCATACGACAAACTGGTCAAGAATGTCTATATCACTTCGCCCATCAAGGGTGATTTTTCGAACAATTATTTTGACCTGCTGCCGGGTGAATCAGTGGAGGTGCAATTCTGGACATCGAAAAAAGTTGCTAAAATCGAGGATCAGATCGTGGTAAAAAGCCTGGTGGATAGTTATTAATGACCAATTACCAATGACCAATTACCAATGAAAAGTGACTGTTCCTGGCAAATGCCTCATGCCAAGTTGCTGGATCTTATTATGATAAAAATATCAAATATGAAACGGATTTTAATCTGCATTGTAATTTTCTTTGCTTTTTTGGTCGCAGGTGTGGCCCAGGTTCAGCAGTCATTGGCTGATTACGTAAACCCATTTATTGGAACAGGTGGCCATGGCCATACCTTTCCCGGGGCGAGTGTGCCATTCGGGATGGTTCAGCTCAGTCCGGATACCAGGCTTGAGGGTTGGGACGGTTGTTCTGCCTATCATGGCAGCGATTCGGTGATCTACGGTTTCAGCCATACGCATCTGAGCGGAACCGGCTGTTCCGATTACGGGGATATACTGCTGATGCCAGTTGCAGGGAAGGTGAATCTTGTAAATTATGCTTACGCCTCTCCTTTCAGCAAATCGGACGAGGTTGCCACACCGGGGTATTACCGGGTGCAACTTCAAAAAGGAGAGATCAAGGCAGAATTGACAACCACCGCCCGCGTTGGTTTTCACCAGTATACATTTCAGTCAGCGGGAGAATCAAGCATCGTCATTGACCTGAAGCATCGCGACAAAGTACTGGAATCGGGACTGAAAATCAACGGGAATGATGAAGTTGAAGGATTCCGCGTTTCCCAGGCATGGGCAAACCGGCAGATGGTTTATTTCGTGGCCAGGTTTTCCAAACCGTTCACCTCCTATTCCCTCGCATCCGGTGATCAGTTATCGTCAGAACTTAAGGAGATAAACGGCGACAACCTGAAATCATACTTTTCATTCACAACCGCTGCCGGGGAACAAATCAGGGTAAAGGTTGGCATCTCCGGTGTAAGCATTGAAGGTGCCCGGAAAAACCTGGAGGCAGAGGTTCCGGGGTGGGATTTTAATGCCATCGCTTCACAGGCCCATATTATCTGGAATGAAGCTTTAGGCAAGATCAAGGCCGTAGATGGGACCCAAGACCAGCAGGTGGTGTTTTATTCGGCGCTGTATCATGCCATGCTCCAGCCAAATATATACAATGATGTCGACGGACAATACCGCGGCCGCGATCTGAAGGTTCACCAGGCCGAGGGGTTTGATTATTATACAGTATTTTCTTTATGGGATACGTACCGGGCAGCCAACCCGCTTTATACCCTCATTGAAACCAGGCGGGTGAATGACTTCATTCAGACCTTCCTGCGCCAGTACGACGAGGGAGAAATGCTCCCAGTGTGGGAGCTATCGGGAAACGAAACCGGATGCATGATTGGTTATCACGCTGTTCCGGTCATTGCCGATGCCTGGCTGAAAGGGATCCGTGGTTACGATGGCAATAAGGCATTTGAAGCGATGAAGCACAGTGCCAATCAAGATCATCTCGGTTTAAAATACTATAAATCAAAGGGATACATTCCTGCAGACCGGGAAGGTGAATCTGTGTCAAAAACACTCGAATACGCCTATGATGACTGGTGTATTGCCATGATGGCCAAATCGATGGAACGGCAGGACGATTATAAGACTTTTCTGATCAGATCACAGAATTATAAAAATCTTTTTGACCGGATTACGGGTTTCATGCGTGCCAAGTCGAATGAAACATGGTTTACTCCATTTGATCCTGCCGAGGTGAATTTCAACTATACCGAAGCCAATGCCTGGCAGTATAGCTTTTATGTACCGCATGACCTGGGCGGCTTGATGATGCTCCAGGGCGGACGGGATAAGTTTGCTTTGAAACTTGATGACCTGTTTGCGGCGGATTCAAAGACAACCGGCCGCGACCAGGCTGATATAACGGGGCTCATCGGTCAATATGCCCATGGGAACGAGCCCAGCCATCACATGGCATATCTATATGATTATGTTGGAACTCCATGGAAAACGCAGGAACTGGTGCACCGGATCAGCAATGATTTTTACAAAAATGCTCCGGACGGCCTTATAGGCAACGAGGATTGCGGTCAGATGTCGACCTGGTATATTTTCAGTGCGATGGGCTTTTACCCTGTTACACCAGGATCGGGGATCTATGCCATCGGTTCACCGGTATTTCCTAAGCTGACCATGAAACTTGAAGATGGTAAGTCGTTTATTATCAGGGCTATTAATGTCAGCGATCGCAACTTTTATATTCAATCGGCCAGCCTGAATGGTAAACCTTATACAAAATGTTATATCAGCCATGCCGATATCATCAAGGGAGGAGAACTCATCTTCAATATGGGTCCGCAGCCGAACAAAGCATGGGGTTCA
>CAZPWZ010000350.1:0-3396 GCA_964590675.1 uncultured Draconibacterium sp. | reverse complement strand
AACAGGATTTCAAACTAAACATCGAGGTGAACCATGCCACCTTAGCCCAGCATACCTTCCAGCACGACCTGCAGGTGGCAGCGGATCAAGGCTTGCTTGGAAGCATCGACGCCAATCGCGGTGATTACCAGAATGGCTGGGACACCGACCAGTTCCCGGTCAACATTTATGAACTGACCGAAGCCATGCTGGTAATCCTGGAGGCGGGCGGATTCACCACCGTGGGAATCAATTTCGATGCAAAGACACGCAGGAATTCGACCGATCTGGAGGATATTTTCATTGCCCATATTTCGGGGATGGATGCCTTTGCCCGTGCGCTGGTGGCTGCCACCGGCATACTCGAAAAATCACCCTACCGCAAGTTGAGGGCCGATCGCTATGCATCGTTCGATACGCTTGAAGGCGCTGCGTTCGAGCAGGGAAAATACGCACTGGATGACTTGCGGACCCTTGCCATTCAATGGGGTGAACCACGGCAGCTCAGCGGAAAGCAGGAGATGTACGAACAGTTAATAAACCTATACTTATAGTTGACCATCTCCTTGCAACCAAATGCAGCACAATGGAACACGGGAAAAATAAATTCTATGTATTCGGTCTCACATTCGTAGCTACGCTGGGCGGATTGCTTTTTGGTTACGATACCGCCGTAATTTCCGGCGCTGAAAAATCAATCCAGGCCTTCCTTATCACCAGCCAGGGCTTGAGTACATTCATTCACGGGGCAACCACATCGAGCGCACTGATTGGCTGTATCATCGGAGGAGCGCTTTCGGGACTACTTGCTTCACGTTTCGGGCGTAAAAGATCGTTGATGATCGCTGCATTCCTGTTTTTCATTTCCGCCCTGGGATCAGGTTATCCCGAGTTCCTCTTTTTCGACCATGGAAAAGCAAGCATCGGTCTTTTGGTCATGTTTAACTTTTACCGGATAATCGGGGGAGTAGGCGTGGGCATGGCCTCTGCCATATGCCCGATGTACATTGGCGAAATAGCCCCGGCCAGTATTCGCGGCCGCTTGGTGTCGCTGAACCAGTTTGCCATTATTTTTGGCATGCTGGTGGTTTACTTTGTGAATTGGGGAATAGCTCATGGTCAAACACTTGAATGGGTCAATGCAATTGGATGGAGATGGATGTTTGTTTCTGAAGCCTTGCCGGCGGGTTTGTTTGGCCTGCTGCTATTCCTTGTTCCCGAAACACCCCGATACCTGTCGCTGAGCAATAAAAACGCCGAAGCGCTGAAAATTCTGACACGGATCAATGGCATTGAAAAGGCAAATGAAATCCTTTCGGATATTAAAAACACCATTGAGCACCATTCGGGAAAACTCTTCTCCTATGGTAAGGTGGTCATCCTGATTGGTGTTTTATTGTCCGTCTTCCAGCAGTTCGTTGGCATTAATGTAGCGCTTTACTATGCCCCCAGGATTTTCGAAAGCATGGGTGCCGCAAAGGATGCCTCCATGATGCAAACCGTTGTCATGGGGCTGGTCAATGTGATCTTTACCGTGGTTGCCATACTGACCGTTGATAAATGGGGACGAAAACCGTTGCTTATCATAGGTTCTGCAGGCATGGCCATTGGCATGTTCGCCATTTCGGCTTTGGCCTTCCTTCAGATCATTGGCATCAGCACCCTGGTCTTTATTATCATTTATACCGCATCGTTTATGATGTCGTGGGGTCCGATCTGCTGGGTTCTCATAGCTGAGATTTTCCCCAACAGGATCCGGGGCAGGGCAGTTGCCGTTGCCGTTGTTGCCCAATGGGCCGCCAATTATCTGATCTCTTCAACCTACCCGGCAATGATGGAGTTCAGCAGCGGCATGACGTATGGCTTTTATGGCCTCATGAGCGTGTTGTCTGCCATCTTTGTCTGGAAGATGATTCCCGAAACCAAGGGAAAAACCCTGGAGGAGATGGAGCAGCTCTGGTAAATAAAGGACTGGTTTCTTGATATATGCGGATTTTTTTCGTATCTTAGGCGGTGAAATTAAGCTAAGAAGTTTTAATCGCAATTTTCATCGCCATGAAAACAAATCTTCTTGCTCCCGTTATCGGGCTGATCACCTGTCTCACCATGCCTGTTTATCCCCAGGCGTTCGATTTCGGGGATGCCAAAGATCCGGGATACCCAACCCTCGCCGTAAACAACGGAGCTGCCCACCAGATCCTTCCCGGAATGATGCTGGGAATCTATGTTGATCCGGAATCCGACGGACAACCTTCGGGGAATGCGCAGGGGGACGATATGAACAACCTCGACGACGCCGACGGCGTTAACTTCACTTCATGGATTGTTGCCGGTCAGAATGCCACCGTGGTTGTCACGGTGAGCGTGGCTACCGTTCCCGGATTGCTCAATGCATGGATAGATTTCAATGCCGACTTTGACTGGCTTGACGCCGGGGAACAGATCTTCACCAACAGGACTGTCTCCGCCGGAAAAAATTACCTGAGTTTTGCAGTGCCATCTTCGATCGCCATCGGGCTTACTGCTGTACGATTCCGCTTAAGCTCCGTGGCTGGCCTGGCTCCCACCGGCCTGGCAATTGACGGAGAAGTGGAAGACTATGTTGTACAGCTTGGGATTCCCGCTACGGGAGCAATATTTCTTGATCCCGATCCCAGTATGACATTCATTCAAAACGAGATTTCCCTGGCCGTGATCCCCGATCCGAATTTCGGATTGCCCTCCCTGATCATTGCTGCTTACAACGACGACCCATTCCCCGGAGGACCAGGAATGGGTGTAAGCTTTAGCACCAACGCGGGAAATACATGGACAAACAAGCAGCTTGCCTACCCAACCAGCCCGATCACCGGGGCTGTATTCCTGGATGCATTTGATCCAACCATTTGTATTGACGATTCAGGTCATATATTTGTCGGGCAGATATGTACCGACTTCAACTGGACATCTGGCCCTGAGAGCGGATTGTTCATTCATAAATCCACCAACGGAGGGGTTACCTGGCAAACTCCGGTGGCTGTTTCAACCAATGGCCCGGCTTCATCCAGTCCCGACTCCAATTACCGGTTCAACGACCGGGATCAGATCACGGCCGACAATTACCCGATGAGCCCATATTTCAGGAACATCTATGTTACCTGGATCAAGGACAGGGGATGGAATATGACAGTACCGTCGAGCGATATCTATTTTTCAAGAAGCACCAACGGAGGAGCGACCTTCAGCTCCCCCATGCAAGTCAACTCATGGTCAAACAACCTGGCCAATATGCCGGTACCTGCTGTGGCAAAGAATGGAACCGTTTACGTATCATGGCTGCACTACAATGTCCGTACCGGTGGAAAGAGCGTCATTTTCCTGGATAAATCGACAGATGGCGGTATCACCTTCGGTCAGGATATTTTTGTCGATTCCATT
>CAZPWZ010000349.1:0-3398 GCA_964590675.1 uncultured Draconibacterium sp. | reverse complement strand
CAGGCTGGAAACGTGACATCCAGGTCAAAGATACAACCGGGTACCTGAAACTTGCCTCGCTTCATGCCTTCAACATGACCATCCCCGGTATTCCTGTAATTTATTATGGCGATGAGTTCGGCATGGCAGGCGCAGGGGATCCCGACAACCGGCGTATGATGAAATTCGACAGCCTGAACAAGCATGAGATGTCACTCAGAACCACCACTTCAAAACTGGCCCATCTCAGGAATTCAAACCTGGCCCTCGTTTATGGCGACTTCACCACGATCAGGGTCACCGATAAGGTATACATTTACATGCGATCTTACTTCGACAAGGCAGTGATTGTGGTTTTCAGCAAGGAAAAATTACCCCGAACGATCGAATTTGAGCTGCCCGACCGATATCAGGAGAGCGTTTTCACCGCACAGTTCGGCCATAAATTCACCGCTGATAAAGGGAAGATCGTGTTGGACCTAAGCCCCAATGCGTTTGAAATATTATCAAACTGATCCTTAACTTTGACTACATCAGTGTTCCATAAATGGCGACAATGATTATTCGTAATCGCTCAACATTTAATTTAACGCATGAAAAAGTGACGATGAATCCTTGGGAATACAGAGTGTAAGTAAGAAAATAAAAGTATTTAAATCCTTTAATGACAAAACTTGCCGGATTTAAAAATTTTTATATTATTTTTACTATTTTTGCAACCCTGTCAATGTAAAGGGAATCAAGGCCTGAGCATTGAATTACCTGGTGGTTGGATAGAGATTGTCATTATTTTAAATGCATTCAAAATAAATAATAATTATTAACTTTACCTTTCTCAAATTCCTAACGAATATGAAAAGAAAAATACGCCTGAAGTTAAACAAACTGCTGATTGTCATCCTCTTACTTGGTGGCTCATTGGGATTGAATGCACAAAATCTCGAAGTCACCGGAGTCATTACTGAAAGCGGTACCGGAGATTTCCTCGTGGGCGCTACCGTGCTTCAGAAGGGAACAACAATCGGCACTGTCAGCGACATTGACGGTAATTATAAAATCAGTGTCCCTCAAGGGGCTGTCCTGGTATTTTCCCTGATCGGGTATGTGACCCAGGAGGTGGTGGTTGAAAAAGCCGGCCCGCTAAACATTACCATGACTGTTGCAATAACCACCCTTGATGATGTTATTGTGATCGGTTACAGCACACAGAAAAAGACCGATAAAACCGGTGCCGTCAGCACGGTCAAATCCGATGACCTGAACGGCGGGGTGATTACCAACGCCATTCAATCCATGCAAGGGAAGGCTGCCGGAGTTCTTGTATCAAAAAAGGGAGGCGACCCCAGTGAAAATTTCTCGGTACGCATCCGCGGAGCCTCCGGGTTCAATTCCAACACCCAGCCTTTGTACGTGATCGATGGGATTCCTGGAGCGGATCCTAACATTGTTGCCCCCGAAGACATTGAATCCTTCAACATCCTTAAGGATGCCGCTTCAACCGCCATTTACGGATCCAGGGGATCGAACGGAGTCATTATCATTACAACCAAGAAAGGCAGATCCACGGTCACCGGAAAAGACGGCATGGTGAATGACGGCGCCTATACCAATATCGAGTTCAGCAGCCAGATATCCGTTGAACACATTTCCAAGAAGCTCGATATCATGGATGCCACCGACATCAGGAATTTTGCCGATCAGCTCCTGAAAAAGGCACAGGAAACGCATCCAAACTATACGATCGACAGTGTATTCATCGATGGAGGCGCAACCACCGACTGGCAGGACGAGATTTACAAGACCGGTATTGCCACCACGAACAGCCTGAGCTTTTCCGGCGGCAACAAGCACAATTCATACCTTGCATCCGTTACCAATTCAATCTGGCAGGGCACCATGCGGGGAACTTCCAAGGATCAAACCACTGCCCGCATCAGTGTCACGCAAAAAGCGCTTAAGGACAGGCTCACCCTCGCTGCCAATTTGATGGGTGCCTTTGAAAAGAATGATTATGAAAATTATGGCGGGTGGAATAAAGATGACATCATCTACCAGGCGCTGTCGCGCAATCCTACCGATCCCGTTTACAACCCCTCGGGCGGGTATTACCAGACCTCCCGTGTTTACAATTATGAAAATCCTATCGCCATCATCAATGAAGTCACAAACAACAGGGATGCAAAGAAATTCCTCGGCGGCTTAAAGGCTGATTATGAGATCATTGATGGATTATTTGCCAGTGTAAATGTCGGATACATCCATGATAACAACACAACGAATTATTTCAGGCCTTCGGGACTCTATTCTTCGGCAGATAACGGCTTTGGAAAAAAGCAGTACAATTCCAACACCCAGAAGCTGATTGAAATAACCGGCACCTACAACAAACAGTTCAGGAAAAAACACAACCTCAATGCGCTGCTGGGTTATTCATGGCAGGAATCAGTTTACAGCGGTTTTTATGCCCAGGGTGGCGATGCACAGTCAACCTATGCCGGTCCTAATAACCTGGCTGTTTTGAATGAGGTGAAATGGGGTGACATCGGATCATGGAAAGGCCAGTGGAACCTGATTGGATTCTTCGGGCGCGTGCAATACAACTTTGCCAGCAAATATTTCATTTCGGCATCCCTTCGCCGGGACGGCTCTTCGAAATTTGGCGAGAATAACAAATGGGGATGGTTCCCGACTGCTGCTATCGGATGGAGCTTAGACCAGGAGAAATGGCTTATGGATGTGAAATGGCTGAATCAGTTAAAACTACGTGCCAGCTTCGGCGTTTCAGGTAACCAGGAGATTGGTGAATACCGGAGCATGGTTCTCTGGGAGCCCAGCGGAAAAGCAATCAACCCGGAAACCGGCAAAGAGGTCATTACCTTTAAACCTGCGTGGAATGCCAACCCTGACCTCAAATGGGAAGAAACATCCGAGGTAAACGTCGGGATCGACTTCGCCGTCCTTAACAGCAGGTTAAGCGGTAGCCTTGAAGTGTATTACAAAGTCACCAACGACCTTCTTGGAGAATACACCGTACCGGTTCCGCCAAACCTTGCTTCGAAAACATTTGCGAACTCCGGATCGCTCTCTAACACGGGTATTGAGCTCTTTCTGCAGGCATACCCGATCTCGACTTCCAAATTCAAATGGAAAACCAGTCTGACCGTTTCCCATAACAAAACAGAGATCCTCGACCTTGGCGAATACTTCAATGAAACAGACGGGGTCAGGAAAGAGGGTTACATCTCAGGCCGCGGAATGGTCGGAGAGGAATATTATGTGACCGGCATCATGGTTGGGGAGGAAATCGGATCATTCTACCTGCCCAAATATGTTACCATGAAGGACGGGATTTTTATCTATGAATCACTTTCGGGAGGATATACCGACAAGCTCAGCGAGGCGAAAAGAACCGTGGTTGC
>CAZPWZ010000348.1:0-3403 GCA_964590675.1 uncultured Draconibacterium sp. | reverse complement strand
AACCAGCACCCCGATGGTTTCCTTGTCGATCCGCAAGGGCACACCGAGCCAGTCAATGGCCGGGCGTCCAACCGAATCAATGATCCCACGGTCAATAAAATATTCCAAATCCTCAGGTTTTGCCAGCAGCGGCTTACCTGTTTTGAGCACATAATCGGTCAGCCCGCTGCCAAACTGGTGGGGTGTTGGCTGGGAATCTTTTTCATCAACATAATATGGGAATGAAATGGTTTGACTTCCCGGATCGCGAAGGGCGATGTACAGGTTCCTGGCATCCATGAGCTCGCCGATCACTACATGGATCGACATAAACAATTCATCCAGGTCGCGAGAGGCATGGGCAAGTTCCGAGATACGGTAAACTGCATGCCGGGCCTTTTCCGACTGCACAACTTCCGAAATATCCTTGTTTATCGTAATGATACCCAGAAGATTGCCTTCATCATCACGCAAATTGGCAGTGGAGGACAAAAGGTAGGCAGTTGTCCCGTCCTTCCGCTTGTGCATCACTTCGCCTTTCCAGGTTCCCGTTTTCTCCAATTCCCTGAAAATTGTTTCACGCGCTGTTCCGGGGAAATCGACCCGTAATGAACCACCCCCGAATTTCCCAATCACCTCCTCTGCCTTCCATCCGTAGATACGTTCGGCTCCCTTGTTCCAGCTTTGGATCATCATGTCCTTGTCAAAGGTTATGATGGCATCATTGACACCTTCGAGCAGGGCGTTCATGAAGCGGATCCTCTCTTCTGCCTTGTTGGCCAGGGTCTGAAGTTCAATTTGTTTGCGGAAATGCTGCAGCTGCTGATTCTTCCATAACAGGATCATGCTTACAACAATGACCGCAATGAAGGCTAATACGTATATCAGTATGTTTACCGCCCTTTCCCTGAGCGGAACATTAATTTCGTGGAGATCGATTTTCGTGACCAGCGACCAGGATGTTCCTTCGATTTTTCGAATATCGGCCAGGACATCAACTCCCCGGTAATCTTTCGCCTCCACCATGGCAAGGGTCCCTGTTGCCGGTATATTTTTCGACAGCCCATCAGGGCTTTCCGGTTGCCTGGTTTTCAGGTCAGTCATAAACGACGTTGAATGCCCGTGCAGGTATACCAGCGAGTCACCCTGTTGCCTGGCCAGGATGTTTTCGGCGGAAATACGCTGGATTGGCCATGTTCGAACCAAAGGAAAAAGAAAAAGTTCGGGATCAAGGCGAAACACAACAACCGCGAGTTTACGGCTGCCTTCAGCGATCGGCACCACCAAATCAAAGTAAGATTTGCTGGTTTCACCCTCCGTCAGCAAATCAGTGAAACCGATATCGGCAGACTGGAGATAGCTGGCCTTCCTTTCATTGGTTATTTTCGGGAAGGGATTCGATTCATCACCCAATAAAACGATCTGGTCACCCTGCAGATTAAAAACCCAAATGGCTTTGTAATCATGATTTTTTTTAAGCGGCAGCAACCAGTGTTCCAAATCAAACTTCAACTCCGGGTCGAGCTTCGCGGTGTTGATTTTCCCGAGCAGGGATATTAAGTTGGGGTGAGTTGCAATATAAACCCCTTCAGCTTTCCGTTCTTCCATCCATTTCGCGATCTGATTGACTTTGAAGGATGAAATGGCGGAAAGGAAATCGTACTGACTGGCTTTCATTGCAGCTTTTTCCTTTTTGAAATAAAAATGCCCGCCGAGAAAAAGTCCGGTGATCAGCGAAATAAAAATCAGGAGTATTATTACTGGCTTGATTTGGATTCGGTTAGAACGCTTCATTGGTAATTCACGATCAGAAATTGTTCTTCCAAAGATATGAAAACAATTGTGGCAAAACATCTACTCAACATCGATAAATTACTAAATTTGTCGTTACTGAAAGAAATTCGGCCATAAACCATGAAGGAAAAAAGAGTAAAACAACTTGCACTGGTGCGGAACGACCCCTGGTTAGAACCTGTAACCCATGAAATAACAGCCCGCTATGAGCGATACCAGGATACGCTCCGGGAAATTGAGGAAAACTGGGAAAGTCTTTCCGGATTTGCCAATGCATACACATATTTTGGATTTCATTACGACCGTCAGCAAAAGGGATGGTTTTACCGTGAGTGGGCACCTAAAGCCCAGGATCTCTACCTTTTTGGAGACTTCAACAACTGGCAGCGATATTCGCACCGGATGACCAGGGGCAAAAATGGCCAGTGGGAAATTTTCCTCCCGGATGAAGAATACAAGGATCGCTTTACCCACCAGAGCAGGGTCAAGGTGATGATTCATTCGGATGCAGGCTGGCATGAAAAAATTCCGGCCTATATCCACAGGGTCATCCAGGATCCCGCATCACTCGACTTTGCCGGGCAGCACTGGGCTCCGCCACATGCATTCGACTGGCAGGGCGACCGGTTCGACATCCGTGAACTGAACGAACTGCTTATTTACGAGTGTCATATTGGCATGGCCCAGGAACGCGAGGCTGTTGGTTCCTTCATTGAATTCGCCGATTACATTATACCTTACATTAAAAATTCAGGCTATAACACCATCCAGCTGATGGCTGTGGCCGAGCACCCATATTACGGATCGTTCGGCTATCATGTTACCAATTTCTTCGCCGTTTCATCCCGGTTCGGCACCCCCGAAGAGCTTAAATATCTTATCCACAAGGCACATGAGCAAGGCATTGCTGTCCTGATGGACCTGGTTCATTCCCATTCCGCAAAAAATACACTGGAGGGGTTGAACCAGTTCGACGGATCAGAGGATCAATATTTCCATCCCGGCGACCGCGGAAATCATCCGCACTGGGATTCAAAATGTTTCAATTACGGTAAGAGGGAGGTTCTGCAATTCCTGCTTTCGAACCTCAAATACTGGCTGCGTGAATTCCACTTCGATGGCTTCAGGTTCGACGGAGTAACTTCCATGATGTATTTTGATCACGGATACAGGGAAAACTGGGATTTTGACGGATATTTCAAGGACGGGGTTGAATGGGATGCTTTGACCTATCTTCAACTTGCCAACACCCTGATTCACAAGATAAAACCTCATGCAGTATCCATTGCCGAAGATGTTACCGGCATGCCAGGGCTTTGCCGGCCGATCCGCGAAGGCGGCATCGGTTTCGATTACAGGCTTGGCATGGCCATTCCTGATTACTGGATCAAGGTACTGAAGGAGAAAAAGGATGAGGAATGGGATATCCACGATTTGTGGGCGCTGATGAGCAACCGGCTGCCTGATGTGAAAACCATTGCCTATTGTGAATCACACGACCAGGCATTGGTAGGCGACCAGACGATTGCCTTCCGGCTCATGCAAAGCGAGATCTACTTTAAGATGAGCAAAAAGGACGAAAGTTTGGTGATCGACCGCGGAATTGCCCTTCACAAATTAATCCGGCTCA
>CAZPWZ010000347.1:0-3404 GCA_964590675.1 uncultured Draconibacterium sp. | reverse complement strand
GACAACAACACTTCCCTGATACAGATGACAGTGGAATAAGTAAAAGATACCTAATTTTCACATCATCACATCATCACATCAGCACATCAGCACATCAGCACATCAACACATCAACACATCAGCACATTAGCACATTAGCACATCATCACATCATCACATTATCTCGGTACGTCGAGAACCTCCAGGTCCCGCATATTTCCCTTCTCAATGACCAGCCTGATGGCGGTGATCGATTTGTGAATGCCATATTTGCCGGCAGCTCCCGGATTGATATGCAGCAGGTCGTATTTCTGGTCGTAGATCACCTTCAGGATGTGAGAATGGCCGCAGACAAATAATTTTGGCCTTTCCTGTTCAATCATCAGCCTGGCCCTGGGATCATAACGGCCCGGATAACCCCCGATGTGCGTCATGAGGACATTGACCTGTTCAACTTCAAAAACCTGGGATTCCGGAAATTCAATGCGTACATCATGACCGTCGATATTACCATAGACGGCCCGGAGTGTTTTCAATGCCCGCAGCTGATGCGCCACAGCAGCATTGCCCATATCTCCTGCGTGCCAGATTTCATCGACGCCGGAAAAAAAATCGAGGACCCGCGGGTGGACATAGCCGTGGGTGTCGGAAAGGATGCCAATGTTTAACATGAGGCAAAGGTAGGAGTTTAGTATGACAATGGACTCAGAACGCAGAACGCGGGACACGGGACACGGGACACGGGACGGAGACAGGGACAGGGGATTATTAATGATTTTCGATTTACGATTTTCGATTTACGATTTTGGATTACTTTTGGTCCATAAAAAACGAATATGTTCCTCAGAAGATACGTTTTAATCATTGTGCTGTATTTGCTGGCATGTCCTGCGATTGGACAGTCGTTGAAAATCATGACCTACAATATAAGATACGACAATCCCGATGATGGGGCGAATGCATGGCCAATAAGAAAAGCCTGGCTGTGCGAACAGATCAAGACGGTTGGCCCGGGTATATTCGGGATCCAGGAAGGCCTGATCCAACAGGTAAAACATATCGACAGTACCTTTACCGGATTCCGCCATATCGGGGTGGGCCGCGATGACGGCAAGACGAAAGGTGAATTCTGCGCCATCTGGTATGACATGAAAAAATTCAGATTAGTCCGGCAGGGGAACTTCTGGCTGTCGGCTACCCCGGAACAACCATCCATGGGATGGGATGCAGCATGCATGCGTTTGTGCACCTACGGATTGTTCAGGGATATTCAAAGCGGGAAGAAGTTCTGGGTGTTCAACACCCACTTCGACCACATCGGTGTTCAGGCACGTAAAAACAGTGCCCTGCTCATCCTTCAGCGAATTGCGGCCCTGAATAAATCCGGGTTCCCGGTGATGCTGATGGGTGATTTCAATGGTGATCCGGAAAGTGAACCTATTAAAATCATCTCAGGCCAAATGAAAGATGCAAAGAATGCCGATAAAAGCATGTCGATGGGGCCCGATGGCACATTCAATGGATTCGGTTCACAAAAGTCTGTTGTACAACGCATTGATTTTATATTTACCGGTTATGGTGCAAATCCTGTAAACTATTTTGTAATCCGTGAAATGCGCGATGGCCGTTATGCCTCTGACCATTTCCCGGTTGCAGCAGGAGTGAATTTTTAGTCTTCACCCCTTGAACATCGAATTGTAAGGGGACCTTATGGTTCGCTGTATGGTGTGATGTTTTATTCTTTACTTCTCTGAGGCCTTTCCATGGATTTAGGAAATAATACTCCGGGTGTTTGGATTTGCAAAAGAAGGCAATTTCAAAGGCTCAGTTTAAGTGCATCAACATACGATTGCTTTCACAATCCTGGCAGGATGCAGTATACGTAACATTTCAGTAAATAAACCAGGCAGCTTTTTTATCCTTGCATAGGTGAACTTGCAGGTTTATCATGTACATTTGTGCATTCATAAGGCATTCGCGATGGAGAAAGTGTTTATCCTCATTTATGGGCTGGGAATTATTGCAGGGTTCATCGTGCTCTATTTCAGGCTTGGCCGGTCAGGCAGCAAAAAGCTCAGCGGGGAGATGGAACAGCTCAAACAGCAGGTTGACATGCTCAACAGGGAGATCGATATGCTCAGCAAGGAAAAAAGCGCCATCGGCGAACGGGCGAGGATGTTGCAGGAGCAATCAGAACAGGCCACCCTCCAGATCAGGGAAAAAGATGCCTCCATCCTCGGGTTGAACAACAAGCTGACTGCCAGTGTTACGGAATACAGCAACCTGCTTAAAAAACTGGATGAGCAGAAAGCAGACATTGAACAGCTCCAGGAGAAGTTTCGTGTGGAATTCAAGAATCTGGCCAATGAAATCCTGGAAGAAAAGACACAAAAATTTACCGAACAGAACAAGATCAAACTGGACGAAATCCTGAAACCCCTGGGAGAGAAGATCCGCGATTTCGAAAAAAAGGTTGAAGAGACCTATGATAAGGAGTCAAAGCAACGGTTTTCACTGGAACGGGAGATTAAAAACCTTACCGACCTCAACCAGCAGATAAGCAAGGAGGCCAGCAACCTCACCAATGCGCTGAAGGGACAGGCTAAAACCCGCGGCAACTGGGGGGAGATCATCCTCGAAAGCATTCTCGAAAAATCGGGGCTGACCCTCGACAGGGAGTTTTTCATCCAGCAATCCTATACCAATGAGTTCGGAAAACGGATGCAGCCCGATGTAATCGTGGCTTACCCCGGCGAACGCAACGTGGTGATCGACTCCAAGGTGTCGCTGGTGGCCTATGAAAGATTTGCCTCCGCCGAAACAAAGGAGGACCAGGAGCTGGCAGCGCGCGATCACCTGCTCTCGGTCCGGAACCACATTTCCGACCTCAGCAGCAAAAACTACCAGGATATCTATGCATTGAAAAGCCTTGATTTTGTTATGCTCTTCATGCCGATCGAACCGGCCTACATGCTGGCCATGCAATATGATCCAAACCTCTGGAACTGGGCGTACGACCGCCGGATACTGCTCATCAGCCCGACCAACCTTATCGCCGCACTGCGCATGATCGCAAACCTGTGGCGCGTGGAATACCAGAACAAGAATGCCATGGAGATCACCCGTCAGAGTGGTGAGTTGTATGATAAATTCACCGGTTTCCTCGAGGACCTGCAGGATATCGGAACCAAGATTGATGCAACCCGGAAGGTTTACGACGCCTCCATGAACAAACTCTCCACCGGTAAAGGCAATCTTATCAGGCGGGTTGAAAATATAAAATCTTTGGGAGCAAAGGCGGGAAAGGAAATTCCAAGGTCGCTGCTCGACAAAGCGGAAGAGGAACATGAGTGATTTTCGATGTACGATTTACGATTTACGATTGACAAACGACAAGTGACTCGGGACAAATGACAAATGACGAA
>CAZPWZ010000346.1:0-3406 GCA_964590675.1 uncultured Draconibacterium sp. | reverse complement strand
GGTTCCCAGATAAGCCTGCCGCGATTGCTTTGTGACTGGTTTAGTGCTGCATAACGCTCACTGTACCCAAATCCCGGAAGATCAATGGCCACTATCTTGTAATGTGCGGCTGCCAAAGCATCATAGTTGAATCGCCAGCAAAAAGTTGATCCGCAAAAGCCATGGATAAGAACCACCTTTCCTTTCGGATTAGGCAGATCCTCATTCCAGGTCCGGTAATGGAACCGCACGGAATCAACAGTTTCAAAGTGACTGTTTTCGAAAGGAATTTCAGGGACCTGTGAGTAAAGATTTTCTCCGAAGTTTGAAAGTAAGAGTATGACAAGCAATGACCCTGCAAGGCGCATAATGGAAATGTTTAATCGCAAAAATACATATATCTTTGCACCATGGAAAGAAAAAACAACCCCTACCTGCCAATCTGGTTTGCAGTCGTCCTCATTGGAGGAATCCTGCTTGGAGTTTTCCTTGGTGACCGCACCGGCATTTTACGACCGTTTCAGACGAAAAAGGACAAACTGAACGAGGTGATCAACTATGTCCGGAAAAATTACGTGGATACCCTCAGCCAGAAAGTTTTAGAAGAGAAGGCTATCACGGGTATGCTGGAGAAACTTGACCCGCATTCGGTTTATATCTCAGCCGAGGAGTTTAATGAGGCCAACGACCCCCTGCTTGGCAGTTTTGAAGGCATTGGTGTGCAATTCCGCATTGAGAATGATACGGTTACCGTGATCAATCCTGTTTCAGGAGGCCCTTCGGAAAAGCTGGGTATACGCGCCGGAGACCGTATTGTGAAGGTCGATGATCAGAATATCGCTGGCATCAAAATCAGCACCAACGATGTCATGCGTAAACTTAAAGGGCCCAAGGACACTGAAGTCAAGGTGACCATCTTCAGGAGAGGGGCAGGAGGATTACTCGATTTCACGATCACCCGCGATGTGATCCCTACCTATAGCATGGATATTGCCTACATGCCTGAGCCGGGAATCGGCTATATCCGGCTGAATAATTTTTCGGCCAGTACCCATGATGAGGTACATGATGCGATAGAGTCACTGCAAAAGGACGGCATGACCAAACTGATACTGGATCTCCGCGGAAACGGGGGAGGTTACCTGAAGGCAGCCATCGATGTATCGGATGAGTTCCTCGGGGATGGAAAACTGATCGTTTACACCGAAGGGATGCATCATGCCAGGGAGATAGCCAATGCCTCCGGCGATGGATTGTTTGAGGAGGGTGATCTGATCATTATGGTTGATGAAGGAACCGCCTCCGCCGCCGAAATTGTGTCAGGCGCGGTGCAGGATCATGACCGCGGAATCATTATGGGCCGACGCTCATTCGGCAAGGGACTGGTGCAGGAGCAACTTGATTTCAAGGACGGAAGCGCATTGCGCCTCACGGTGGCAAGATATTATACCCCGACAGGGCGTTGCATCCAGAAGTCATACAAGGACGGCCTCGACAATTACAACAGCGAATATTACCACCGTTTTATGTCGGGTGAACTGGAGCATCCCGATTCCATCAAATTCCCCGATTCACTCAAGTATAAAACCCCCAAAGGCAAAACCGTGTATGGCGGGGGAGGTATCATGCCCGACATCTATATCCCGCTTGAAAAGGATTCAACCCTGCAATATTACAACCTATGCATCAACCGGGGCCTGGTTTACCAGTATGCCTTTGATTATACCGACCGGAACCGCCAGCAGATGATGCGGTTCAAGACCGTGGACCATTTTAATCGCGGTTTTTACATCACGGATGCAGTTTACAGCGACTTTATCGCTTATGCCGGTAAAAAAGGGGTGAAGCGTCCTGTTAAAGACCTTTCCAAGGCCGACAGGTATATCAAAACCATGCTGAAGGCATACATTGGCAGGAATATGCTTGACAATGAAGGGTTTTATCCGATCCTGAACACCATCGATCCCGGATTCCTGAAGGCCATAGAAATGTTGAAAAACTGAAAATGATCACCGACTTTGATGTTCTTGTATGCCTGATCTCTTGTCCACTTGTCCCCTCTTGAATTTTTTTGTACTTTTGATTACTGAATTTTGAATTTTCGCAGTATTAACCTTAAATATTTAGCATCATGATCCACGAATTGCCAAAATTACCTTATGCCCTGGATGCACTGGAACCCTATATTTCGAAGCGTACCATTGAATTTCACTATGGGAAGCATCACCAGGCTTATGTGAATAACCTGAATAAATTAATTGCCGGGACCGACTTTGAAAATGCCTCACTCGATGATATCGTGCGCAAATCCGGCGGCGGCATCTTCAACAACGGCGCCCAGGTTTGGAACCACACCTTTTACTGGAACTGCCTCAAGCCGCAGGGCGGCGGTGAGCCAACCGGACCATTGGCAGATGCATTGCTCAAATCCTTCGGCTCCTTCGGAGAGTTCAAGGAAAAATTCTCCAATGCCGCTGCAACATTGTTTGGCTCCGGCTGGGCCTGGCTGATCAAAAAGGAAGATGGAAGCCTGGAGATCGTGCAGGAAAGCAATGCCGGCAACCCGCTCAAGAACGGCGCCACCCCGCTGCTCACCTGCGATGTATGGGAACATGCCTATTACCTTGACAAACAGAATGTCCGGCCCGATTACATTGCCGATTTCTGGAAGCTCATCGACTGGAATGCGGTTGCTGGCAGATTATAGGCATTCAAATGCTTAACATGAAAAAACGGGGCTGTGTGCCCCGTTTTTCGTGTTAAGTATGATCGGCTGGATCTTTGGGATCAGTTTCATTGATTTTATTGTCCCATCCAGTTTTCAAAGTCCTCAATGGATTTGAAACCTACTCCACCGTCACCGACTTGGCAAGGTTTCGTGGCTGGTCAACATTACAGTTCCGCATAACGGCGATGTGATAGGAGAGCAGTTGCAGCGGGATTGTCGCCAGCAACGGGATCAGCATCTCTTCGGTGTCTGGAATTTCGATGACATGATCGGCAAGATTCTTGACCGATTCATCCCCCTCGGTTACGATGGCAATAATTTTTCCTTTACGGGCCTTGACCTCCTCAATGTTGGTGATCACTTTATCATAAATGCCACGGCGGGTGGCGATGAAGACTACCGGCATGAACTCATCGATCAATGCGATCGGGCCATGTTTCATTTCGCCGGCAGGATATCCTTCGGCGTGAATATAGGATATCTCCTTCAGTTTCAGCGCGCCTTCAAGTGCTACAGGGAAATTGTATCCGCGGCCAAGATAGAGCGAGTTCTTCACATCCTTATAGATGGTGGCGATGTCGCGGATCTTTTCATTTAATTTCAGGATCCTTTCTGCCTTGGATGGAATCGAATCGAGTTCCAGCAGGATTTTCTGGAACCTGGAAGCGGGAACCGTTCCTTTTTTATGGGCAAGGAGCA
>CAZPWZ010000345.1:0-3427 GCA_964590675.1 uncultured Draconibacterium sp. | reverse complement strand
AAAGATGGGTTTCTCCCCGTATTGCAGGAGATCCAACGGGAACACGGTTATTTAACTGAAGACTTCCTTGGAGAAGTTGGCAAATACCTGAATTTACCCACGAATAAAGTTTATGGCGTTGCCGCTTTTTATGACCAGTTCAGGTTCAGGCCACTTGGCCATTACCATATCCGGATATGCCGGGGCACGGCTTGTCACCTCTTTGGCTCGTCAAATTACCTGTCGGAACTGGAAAAGAAGCTTAAAGTGAAGGCTGGGAATACAAGCAGGGATAAAAAGTTCAGTGTGGAGATCACGAATTGCATGGGTGCTTGCGAATCGGCCCCGGTTTTGCGCGTGAATGAAGACTTTTATCCCCATGTATCCCCGGAAGAATTAACCCGCATCATCCGGTCTCTCAAAGAAAAAACTGAATAACATGGCCCCAATGAATTCCACTGACAATAAAGAATTTTTGGTCGACAAGGTCCTGAAAAACTATTCCAACATCTTTGATAAAGTCACTGCAGAGCGCCTGTCACAAATAAGGAGGGACAAGATCACCCGGCCAGTCATCTATATTGGCATGGGTACCTGCGGCCTTATAGCCGGTGCCGGAAAAACGTATGATGCAGTCAAAAAATTCCTGGCTGATAATAAACAGGATGCTGAGATCATCAAAGTCGGCTGCCTGGGCCTTTGCTCCGCTGAGCCACTGCTGGATGTTCAGTTGCCCGGAAAGGGACGAATCTCGTTTCATCATGCCACGGAAGAGCGTGTGGAAGCTTTACTGCAATCAGCATTTCACCGGACCATGGCCGCTGAAACAGCACTAGGACAATACAAGCATCCAGGCCTGGAAGATTGGCCAGATTTAGCCTATGTGGAGCAGCATCCTTTTTTTGCGCATCAGCATCGCATACTACTCCGTTATTCAGGCATCATTTCACCCTATGCAATTGATGATTATATTGCACTTGGAGGATACAAGTCCCTTTACAAAACAGTTTTAAATTACACTGCCGATAAAGTCTGCGAAATTGTTGAACAGAGTGAACTCAGAGGACGCGGCGGCGGCGGATTTCCCACGGGTAAGAAATGGATGATCGCTGCCGGGACCGGGAGTGATAAAAAATATCTCATCTGCAATGCCGATGAGAGTGACCCCGGGGCGTTTATGAACCGGGCGCTCATTGAGGGTGATCCTCACAGGGTACTGGAAGGGATTGCCATAGCCTCCTATGCCATCGGGGCCACGAATGCATATATCTATCTCAGGTCCGATTACGAGCAGTCCTTTGCCTTATTGGAAAACGCCATCAGGCAGGCCAGGGAATATGGTTTCATCGGGGAGAATATTTTTGGAAGCGGATTTAACCTGTCCATCAGCATAAGGCAGGGGGCCGGTGCATTTGTATGTGGTGAAGAAACTGCGCTCATCGCAAGTATCGAAGGCCGCAGGGGCCTTCCCCAGTCGAAGCCTCCCTTCCCCGCTGAGAAAGGACTTTTCGGGCATCCCACCATTGTGAATAATGTGGAGACCCTTGCCAATATTCCGGCCATCCTGGAGAACGGGCCTTTATGGTTTAAGTCGATCGGGGCCATGCAGAGCAGGGGAACAAAACTATTCAGTCTGGCTGGCAAGAGCGTCAATACCGGATTCATTGAAGTACCCATGGGCGTTAGCCTCAACTCAATTGTTTCTGATATCGCCGGCGGAGTAAAAAACGGCAAAAAACTTAAGGCGGTTCAGGTAGGAGGCCCGTCGGGAGTATGTATTCCATCGCATCAGCTGGATACAAAAATTGGATTTGAATCATTGCAGGAAGCAGGTTCTTCCATGGGATTAGGGGGACTCATTATATTGGATGAAGATACCTGCATGGTTAATCTGTCAAAGTATTTCATGGAATTCCTGCATGATGAGAGTTGCGGAAAGTGCATCCCCTGCCGAGAAGGTACCGGCCGGATGCTGAAGATACTGGAAGAGATTACCCGGCGCCCCAGGGAGGACAGCACCCATGAAACACTCGAGCGGTTTAAGGGTGTTGTGGAGATGGAAAGTCTTGCAGAGGTGATCCGCGACACTTCCCTGTGCGGGCTCGGCCAGAATGCCCCCAATCCGGTGCTTTCGACCCTAAAGTGGTTCAGGGAAGAATTCGAAGAACACATTTTCGACCGGAAATGCCAGGCTGGAGTTTGCCATAACCTGAGGACTTTCTTTATCGATGTTGAAGTTTGCAACGGATGCAACGTCTGTCAGAAAAAATGCCCCGAGAATGCCATTATCGGGACCATTAAATTTCCTCATTTCATCATCGAGTCAAAATGCACTGGGTGTGGAATATGTTTCGAAAGCTGTAAATTCAATGCAATATATTTTAAATAACCGTTGACATGCAATTTAATATCGAGATAAACAGCCAGCAGGTTGCAGCAAAACGGGGTGAAACCATTAAGAATGTGCTGGACAGGACAGGCATTCACGTTCCGACTTTATGCTATATGAATGGCTTCAGTCCGACGGGAGGTTGCCGGATGTGTGTTGTCGAAGTTGACGGGATCGCAGGCCTTGTGCCCTCCTGCTCGCACCCGGTTACAGAATGGATGAAGATCAGGACCCATTCACCACGGGTTCTGAAGGCAAGAAAAGTGCTTGTTGAACTGCTGCTTGCCAGTCACCCCGACGATTGTTTATATTGTGAGCGTAATGGACAATGCGGCTTGCAGGATCTTGCTGTGGAGATGAATATCAGGGAGCGAAAATATCATGGGGAGCGGCAGAAAATCCAAATTGACAATGTGTGTCCTTCCATTGTGCGCGATCCTGCGAAATGCCTGCTTTGCGGCCGATGCATAAGGATTTGTGACGAAATAATAGGCGTTTCTGCCATCGAAGTTATCGGCAGGGGTACTGATAGCCGGATCGGCACTTCCTACAATAAAGGGCTGAATACCCAAACCTGCGTAAAATGCGGCCAATGCATCATGGTTTGTCCTACCGGCGCCTTATCGGAAAAGTCGAATTTCCAAACCGTTATTGAGGCCCTTCACAACCCGGACCTGTTTCCTGTTGTGCAGTTCTCCCCTACCGTGCCGGCCTCGATCGCCGAAGATTTCAACATCAAGGCGAGCAAAGATATCCTGAACATCCTACGGGCTGCACTGAAGAAGATGGGCTTCCGCCAGGTTTTTGATACCTCCATGGCAGCCGACCTGAATATCATGGAAGAGGCGGCCTGCTTTATTGAGCATTTAAACAGCGGCAGCAGGCTTCCCTTCTTCACCGCGTGTTGTCCATCATGGGTAAGATATGTCGAGGAACTGAAGCCACATCTCCGGGCAAATTTATCGACGACTGCTTCACCACAACAAATCATGGGTCGGCTCATAAAAAATTACATTGCCAGTTCAGCAGGCCAGAAGCCGGAGCATGTATTTGTTGTTT
>CAZPWZ010000344.1:0-3427 GCA_964590675.1 uncultured Draconibacterium sp. | reverse complement strand
GGCCTGACTGGGCTGAAGGTTTTTGTAAAATTCAACAAAAGCGAAGTCAGCATGGCAAGGAAAAGTATCACCCCAAACAAAGAGAAAAAGGTTGTGACATATCCACGCATTCCCCCGCTTATGGTATAAAAGGTATATTTCTGGGTCAGCGCCAGCGGAACATGTGGAATGAAGATGATCAGCAAGGATATCAGCAGGCCAATAAGCAATGCGACATATGGAATTTTCGGGATACGGATCAGCGTGTAATAGCTGAGGATGAAAACCAGGATTGATTTAACAATCCACTCTACCCGTGCATGGTAGAACAAATATGGGACTACATTGCGGTATCCTTCAACCAATTCAGATTTATATCTGAAAAAATCCTGTCTGAGATCTGAATCATATTCTGTCAAAGGAAAAGCCGAATAGGATAAACTCCATAAAACCTTGAAGAATGAACTAAAGGTAATTTCACCTCCAGACATCGTAGTACCCCCATATGTTGATGGATGATAGTGTCCGTAAAGGATGTAAGCCAAACCGTAGCCGATAACAACAAGGGCAAACGGCAATATCTGTAAAATAATCTGCCACATGAGCCGGGAACCCCGTTTCCCTTCGCGAACATTATTGTAGATGATCGACAAGGCAGCAAAACCGAAAAATAGAATGAATACTTCATAAAACAGCAATCCAAAACCAAATAAAAACCCAGAAAAAATAAGATAACGCCATTTTTTTGTTCGCTGAAAATGAAATAAAAGGAGGTAGGATGACAGGATTATGGAAAAGGAAAAAGTGAAATAAAAGGGATAGGTGAAAAATAAACTTGTATGTGGCGAAAACTGTGCAACAACAAAGAATAACAAAATCACAAGGTTCGAAATCTCTTTTGAATCAGTTAGGATTAAAACAATCCTGTAAAATAAGTACAGACATAAAAAGAATGGAACGACTTGAAACAGCTTTGTGACAAACTGATCATCAATTTCATAGGGTAGATTGTGAACAAGGCCGAAAATCACATAATAGAATCTCCCCGACATCTCCGCTACCCATTTGGAACTTAAAAATTCTTTACCAAAACGCGTATTGGTATAATTTGCCATATCGTCGGCAGACCCGATTCCGGTCCCGAACAAAGGGTAGAATGTGATGATGGCAATGACCAGCAAGGAGATATAATAAAAAATATCGCTGTTCAGGGGTATTTTATTATGCAACACAAACTGGCTTATTTTTTTTGAATCCATCTTACGCATTGATGATTATTGTTCGCTGATTAAAACCTGAAATAGATAAACGGGCTGAACCCGGATGATGAAATGGTGGCTTCGCTGAGTATGAATAACAGGATGGCGATGACCGAAAAGGTGATGATCAGTCCGTTGCCGGGGGTGAAATAAAGTTTTTCGATCCATGATTCGATTTTTTTGAATCCGCCCCAGAAGGAGAAGAGGATGGCAATGACCAGCATGGTCCAGAATTTCGGGTTGAGCCATATCATATTTTCACCTCCCTGGAAGAGGAAGAGCCGGCGGATGAAGAACCATGCCTCGTCAAGGGTCTGCGCCCTGAATATCAGCCAGCCGATCATCAGCAGGAAAAAGGTGAGCGCGATGGATGGGACTTTTCCTGCCTTCTTCAGGTATTTCAGGAGGAAGAGCCGGTCGACGATGAGGAATACTCCCATATAGGCGCCCCACACGATGAAGGTCCATGCTGCACCATGCCAGAAACCGCACAGCAGGAAGGTCACGGTGGTGGCGATGAGGTAGATGACTTTATCGGCCCTGATCCCTAAGTAACGCTCTTTTGGCAGTTTGCGCGATGTGGCATAGGCCAGCGGCAGGAAAATAAAGTCGCGGAACCAGAACGACAGGGTCATATGCCAGCGCCGCCAGAATTCGGTGATGCTTTGCGACACGTAGGGCGAGTTGAAATTTTCGGGTAGCCTGAAGCCCCGGAGGCGGCCGCGACCGAACGCCACGTCGGAATACCCCCAAAAGTGTAAAGAGCACTGGGAAGGTAAAGCCATGGCGCCACAACCAGGCACACCGGGCGGCAATTCGGCGGAGGATAGCGAAAATATTTCGTTGACCGTTACCCCGAGCACATCGGCAATGAGCACCTTCTTGGACAACCCGATGATGAAGCGGTAAAACCCGGTGAGCCGGTAATCGATATTCTCCTGTTCCGACCGGTCGGCAATCTGCGCGGAAATCTGCCCCGGCCGAACGATGGGACCCGACAGCAACTGGGGAAACATGAAGATATAGAGGGCGTAATCCTGCAGCTTCTGAAAAACCGGGTGCTGCTTTTTATAGACATCCAGGGTGTAAGATAATTTCTGAAAGGTGATGAACGAAATGCCGACCGGCAAAGCGATTTTGGTCCATCCGGCAGGTTTGGACCCAAACCACCCCAGCATCACTTCGAACTGGTCGACAAAGAAATTCATGTATTTGAAATAGATCAGCAGGGCCAGGTTCAGGATAACAGAACTCCAGAAAAGGATCCGGCGCACCGACCCCGCCGACAAGCTCATCTGCCGGATCAGTACAAAATCGATGATGACCGATGCCACGACATAAAATACAAAAACAGGCGCACCCCAGGCATAGAACAACACGCTGGAGATAAGCAGGAGCCAGTTTTTGTAGTTCCGGTCGATGAGGAAATAAACGATCAGAAAAAATGGCAGGAAATAAAGTAAAAACAGGCTGCTGCTGAATATCATGGCTTTTTGAATTTTGAAATTTTTCTCAGTTCATTATTATACAGGTATATCGCATCATTTCTGACCAGGGCATCCAGCGGCAGGTTCTGCGCCTTCGCTTTTTCCTTCATCTCTTCCATCCATCCCGGGTTCGACCTGAAATTTGCTTCGATCTTCTTGACCGGGGTCTTCCCGGGATAATAAAATTCGTACAGCCGGTCGACAAATCCATAGCCGAGATTGCCATATCCGCCATTGGTCTGCATCAGGATGATCACCTCCTGCCGGCTGATGGCGCTGTCGACATTGATCTGTGCCGTGTTGGTGGGTTTTGTATTCTGATCGGGGTAAACCTCCTTGTCATAATACCACATATCCTCCCGCTGGAAGGTATTTTTGATGATCCCGTTGTAGTGCCAGTACCAGTAAAAACTGTCGCTCACGAACAAAACAGCCGGTTTCGGGGCGGCGCTGTCGTAAACATGATGGAACACGGGATAGGTCATTTGCGGGACCGGGATTTTCCAGATCAGGTTCAGCACGCGGTCCATGTCGTCGTCCTCCTTGCGCGCCTCGGGTTCGATTACCAGGCTGTCGAGCACCATATGCGGCAGGGTACGGCCGAGGCGGTTTTCGAGGTACCTGATCAGGGAGTCGGCACACAGCCAGGCGCTGTGTCGGCGGTAAGAAATAATTATAGCGACTGGAATATTGGCGCCAAAT
>CAZPWZ010000343.1:0-3446 GCA_964590675.1 uncultured Draconibacterium sp. | reverse complement strand
GTGCGTAAATTTTCTTTACCTGGAGATATTGGTAAAATCCAAAAAATAACCCTGCAATCGTGATCAGAAAACCCCAGTAAAGGAGCGACTGATCTTTAATCCCGGCAGGAATCACAAGATTTGCTTCGCTTGCCATCGTCAGAAATGGTAACAGCAAAGCCGTAAGCAGTGTAATGGTTCTTTTCATATTCACCTATTTAATTATTTGTAGTTTTGACAAAAATAAACAGAATTTTGAGAAAACATAGAATTTTTGAACATCTTTTTGTCGGTTCCGTAAAATTCCCGTAGGTTTGTACTTAGTAAAACACGGGCTTACAGGATGGAGAAAATCAGGTTAGATATCATCGGAATGTCATACAGCCAGTCGCAAAGCGGCGCATATGCCCTGATCCTGGGCGAACGTGATGGAAAGCGTCGTCTACCTATTATCATAGGGGGTTTCGAAGCCCAGGCCATTGCCATCGAACTCGAAAAAATAAGAACTCCGCGCCCTTTAACACATGATCTTTTCAAAGCCTTCGCCGATGTATACCATATTGAAGTTACCGAAGTGGTAATCAATAAATTCAGCGAAGGAGTCTTTTATGCCAAATTGGTTTGCAACGATGGAAAGGATGAACAGGAGGTCGATTCCCGCACCTCCGATGCCATTGCACTGGCCCTGAGGTTTAGCTGCCCTGTTTATACCTACGAAAGCATCATGGTGGCTGCTGGTATTCTCATGGAAGAGGAAGCAGAGTTTGTAAAACCTGAGGATCAGAAACTTGAAAATGAGGATGTGGCGCATACCTCCTTTGCAGATGCCACCGTTACCGAACTCAGGGAAATGCTCCAGTCCGCCATCGAAAATGAAGAATACGAAAAGGCTTCCAAGATCAGGGACGAACTGAACAAGCGAAAATAAAATCCCCTCCAATTATTTACGTACTCCTAAAATCATCAGCTGATGGCGATAAAACAACGGTTAATACTTCTGAATTTTCTGCAGTTCTTTATCTGGGGTTCATGGCTCCTGACCATTGGGGCGTATTGGTTTCAGACCAAGCACTGGACAGGAACTGAGTTTGGCGCCATCTTCTCAACCATGGGGATTGCCTCCCTGTTCATGCCTGCCATTGCCGGAATCATCGCCGACCGATGGGTCAACGCCGAGAGGCTCTATGGCATCTTTCATATCATGGGGGCCATCATCCTGTTCTTTGTCCCGGTGGTCAACGATCCCTCGGCCATGTTCTGGATCATGCTGGTGAACATGATTTTTTACATGCCCACCATTTCGCTCTCCATTACGGTCGCCTATTCTACCCTGAAGAGTAATCACCTGGATATCATTAAGGAATACCCCCCGATCAGGGTTTGGGGTACCATCGGATTTATTGTTGCACTCTGGATTATCAGCCTGACCGGCCTCGAAACATCGGCGGCACAATTTTATGTAGCCTCTGCCGCCTCCCTGTTCCTCGGGATCTATTCCTTCACCCTGCCAAAATGCCCGCCGCTTGGCCAGGGACATAAGAAGTCGTTCGCCAGTGCGATGGGACTGAACGCATTCGCTCTTTTTAAGAGTACAAAAATGGCGGTCTTCTTCATTTTTGCCATGCTGCTTGGCGCTTCACTGCAGTTGACGAATGCATACGGCGATACCTTTTTGCATGATTTTGCAAAAATCCCCATGTATAAGGACCTGCTTGCGGTCAAATACCCGGCCATCATCATGTCGATTTCGCAAATCTCGGAAACCCTTTTCATCCTTACCATTCCCTTTTTCCTCAGGAAATTTGGGATTAAAAAAGTGATGATTTTCAGCATGATCGCCTGGGTTTTGCGATTTGGCCTTTTTGGTTACGGCAACCCGGCCGAAGGGCTATGGATGATCATTTTGTCCTGCATTATCTACGGCATGGCCTTTGACTTTTTCAATATTTCAGGATCGCTGTTTGTTGAAACACAAAGCAAACCCGAGATAAGGGCCAGCGCACAGGGACTTTTCATGATGATGTGCAACGGTGTAGGAGCATTTCTTGGCAGCCGCATCAGCGGGATAGTCATTGACAACTACTTTGTGCTGAGCGACGGATCATTCGACTGGAAAGGCATCTGGCTTGCTTTCGCCGGATACTCGCTGGTTGTCGCGATCCTGTTCGCCATCCTTTTCAGGCATAAACACGACAAGGAGGCCTTTGCATCAACAGTGGAACACTGATTTCAATTTTCCAACCTCGCCATAAAAATATGAAACAATATCTTGATCTTCTTGATTTTGTGTTAAAAAACGGTGTTCAGAAGCCGGACCGGACCGGCACCGGGACGATCAGTGTTTTTGGATACCAGATGCGGTTCGATCTCCGGGAGAATTTTCCTATCCTGACCACAAAAAAGTTGCACCTGCGATCGATCATTCATGAGTTGCTTTGGTTTTTACAGGGTGCGACCAATACCAAATACCTTACTGATAACAAGGTGACTATCTGGAATGAATGGGCAGATGCCAATGGGGATCTTGGACCGGTTTACGGTTACCAGTGGCGTTCCTGGCCGAAACCTGATGGTTCACATGTCGACCAGATCAAACAGGTCCTCGGATCAATCCGGAATAATCCCGATTCCCGCAGGCATATTGTGAGTGCATGGAATGTCGGGGATCTTGATCAGATGGCGCTGCCCCCATGCCACCTGTTGTTTCAGTTCTATGTGGCCAACGGTGAACTTTCATGCCAGATGTACCAGCGAAGCTGTGATATTTTCCTGGGGGTGCCGTTTAACATCGCCTCCTATGCATTGCTCACCAGGATGATGGCACAGGCTGCCGGATTGAAACCCGGTGAATTTATTCATACGCTTGGTGATGCCCACATCTACCTGAATCACCTGGAGCAGGCCAGGTTGCAGCTTACGCGAGAACCATTGCCCTTGCCACAGATGCAGATCAATCCGGAGGTGAAGGATATAGATGGCTTTAAGTTTGATGATTTCCAGTTGATTAATTACCAGTCACACCCGCATATCAAAGGTGATATTGCGGTTTAAATTCAGCGTATGATCTCTATCATTGTCGCCATAGCGGAAAATTGGGGTATCGGAAAAAATAATGACCTCCTGTGGCATATCCCCGAGGATCTGAAACGTTTTAAGCGCATTACCAGTGGCCATCCGGTCATCATGGGCAAGCGAACCTATGAATCCCTCCCGCGCCGGCCGTTGCCCAATCGCAGGAATATCGTGATCACGGATATCCCCGGCGAGCAGATTGAAGGATGCGAAATGGCCTATTCCATTGCTGATGCCATTGCAAAATGCAAACAGGATGAAGAGAACTTCATTATCGGCGGCGCTTCGGTTTACCGGCAGTTCCTGCCATTCCCCGACCGGCTCTACCTGACCAGGGTACATAAATCATTTGAAGCGGATGTCTTTTTTCCCGCGATTGATTTTTCCGCGTGGAC
>CAZPWZ010000342.1:0-3461 GCA_964590675.1 uncultured Draconibacterium sp. | reverse complement strand
CCGGTTCCCTGACAAATTCCTCAAAATTGTGTGTCCAGCTGTTATGCGTCTTTACTGCCCGTTTTGTGATCAGTTTGAATCGGCTGGCATCTGAAACCTCTTTCTGGAAATGATGTTCCAATGATCCGGAAGCTTCAATCAGGATCGCGGGAGCCAGGTTAACTTTTTTATCAGGGGTCACCATCCGCTCAGACAGGAAATTTTCCTTGTGCTGCGGGCGCAATCTCCCCTGCGGATATTTGAGCAGGGAGGCAAATCCGGATTGGCCGCAAACACGGAGCAGCAGGTTCAGGATCCCCTCCTGGGGGATTTCCGGATGCTTACTCCCGGAATAATCCCGGCTTTTTGAAAACCATTGAAGCAGCTGCTGGACGAAACCGGAACCAAAAAGATCGATTCCGCCGTGCCTGCATAGATCAAGGTAGATGGATGCTTCGTCGCGCTGCTCACCATCGGGTTGAACGATCGCACGTGTTGCCTGGAGGTAGGGTTGAACCTGCAGTCCCAGCATCAGCGGGAAAATGAATGGCAGGTCGGGCCGTTCCATCGGAGTGGTGCAGGGAAGTGCATAATGGGCCATCGAAACCGTTTCCGTCGGAAGGATATCCAGGGCAACCAGGAGATCAAGTTCCTTGAATGCCTCGCGAAGCCTGCCTGAATCGGGCATCGTGATCAGCGGATTTCCCCCGGTCACGAATAACCCCCTGATCTTCTCCTTGCCTGGCGTCAGAATTTCATCTGCCAGGATTCCTCCTGGGAACGCATCGTTAACTGAACGGCAATTGCCAACCCGCGAAAGAACAGTCCGTGTAAGCAAATTGTTTTTCCTCCCAAATTTGGGAAAATCGATAATGCCTTTACTTACAAGTGTGCCTCCGATCCGGTCGAGGTTGCCTGTAACTGCATTGATGCACTCCTGGATCCAGAATGCCATGCTCCCGTGGCTGCCCATGTTTACGCCTGTCGAGCAATAGAGCGCAGCACCATTCGCTGTAAGATAATCACTGACCATGATTTTTAACCGGGCCGGTTCAATACCCGTGACCTGAGCAGTTTTCTCGGCAGGCCATTCCTTTGCAAGGGCTGCAAGTGCTTCAAAACCGGTCATGTATTTTTCGACATGGGCCTTTTTGACCCCATCGCGCAGGATCACCTCATGCAGAAAGGAAAGATAAAAGAAGAGGTCTGTTCCGGGTCGTATGAAAAGGTGTTCACCGCCGATTTTTGCCGTCTCCGTTCTCCGGGGATCGACATGATACAATTTTCCACCCCGCTCCACGATATTTTGCAGTTTTTCCTTTGGATTGGGAACCTGGAGGAAACTCCATTTGGAGATCATTGGATTTGCACCTACAATGATCAGGCATGATATACGCTGAATGTCAGGGAAGGGCTGTGTGAAAGGAAACCCATACATTTCACTGGCCACAGCAAATTTGTTGCTGCAATCCTGGGTTGAGGATGAAAACATGTTCGCCGATCCGATTCCGGTCATGAAACCCTGGGCAAAAACAGGATGCAAAACGCTGAAACCGGCCGCCGTACCAACATACATGGCTATCGCATTGGGATGAAAGTCATGCCTGATCCGCCTCAATTTTGAACCAATCTCTTCAAGTGCCTGCTTCCACGAAATTTGCTTCCATTCAGATCCCTCGCGCTTCATGGGATATTTGATCCGGTCGGGTGAACCGTACAGTTGGTGCTGCTTTAATCCTTTCGGGCATGCAAATCCTTTCGTTGCAACGTGCCTCCTGTCCGGCACAACCGCAATGATTTCATTCCCTTCAGTTGTAATTTCCAACCCGCACAAAACTTCACAGATGCGGCAGAATGTATATTGTGTTTTTCTCTCTTGTTGAATCATAATTAGTTATCAGGTGACGCCCCTGTCTTGAAAAAAAGTGCTAATTTTGTAAAATAATCAACCCAAAACACATGAGACCATTAAATTTACTTTTATCGGCAGTTTTCTGCATCATGATTTTTAATTCTCAGGCCCAGGATATTCCTGTTCGCCCGACTGAAGTCATAACCGGAATTTATCACGGGGTCAGCCGGCCCTTGCGTGACATTCCCCGGATGACAGCGGATGAATTTCACCAGTTGGAGCTGAAAGGATTGAAGCGGACATTGAACAAAGGATTGAAAGATCGTTTTTATCCTTTCGCGGAAACAGCACTGCCAAAGGGTGCAGATCCGGCATGGCAGCGCTTCATGGGCGAAACTGATGGCAACCGGTCGCTCCTGGTAAATTTTGACGGTCAAACCTCACCATATTATCCTCCCGATTGCAATGGCACTGCGGGTCCCAACCATTTTATGCAGACCATCAACTGCGTTTATGCAATATATGATAAAACCGGAACGCTGGTCGCTGGTCCCACCAACCTTAACCAGTTGTTCCAGGGGGTCACAGGCGCCGGCAATAATGACGGAGACCCCATCATTCTCTATGATGAGCAGGCCGACCGCTGGGTAGTCACTGAATTCTCCATCACGGGATCACCGGATTACATGCTTATGGCCGTGTCAACGACCAATGATCCAACCGGAACCTGGCATAAATACTCGTTCCAGGTTGCTTCGATGCCCGATTATCCGAAATTCAGCGTTTGGCGCGATGGTTATTACATGGGCGATAACAATTCCTCAGGCAATGATACCTATGTGTTTGAACGTGAACAGATGCTGGTCGGTGGAACGGCCCAGGCAATCGGTTTCAACAATCCATGGCGCCCGACTTCGGTGGATGGATTCATGTGTGTACCTCCCGTTGACAATGACGGCGAATTCTCACCTGCCGGCACCCCGGGATTGTATATTGCCTTCAATGATGATGCCTTAGGTGGCGGATCAGATCAGTTGTGGCTATACGAACTCAGCGTTGACTGGGTCACTCCTGCAAACTCAACCTTCCTTCGCACTCATCAGCTTGATGTAGAGCCATTTAACTGTAACTTTGGCAATAACTGGAACAATATCGAGCAAAAAGGAACCACCCAGCGATTGGATGGTATTCCCCAGGTTATCATGAATGTTCCGCAGTACCGTAATTTCGGATCCTATCAGACTATTGTGTGCTGTCATACCGTGAACGTGGATGGTGTAAGGCATGCCGGGATACGCTGGTACGAGTTGCGTAAAAGCACAGGGGCCTGGGAAGTGAGGCAGCAAGGTACCTATGCCCCTGATATTCACAGCCGCTGGATGGGAAGCATCGTGCTGAACGGAAGCAACGAAATTGGTATGGGTTATTCTGTTTCCAGTACCACCATGAACCCAAGTATTTTTTACTGCGGACAATCAGCCGGCGCGTATAACAATGCGACAGGCTTGCTGGACATTGCCGAAGATACGATTCATTTTGGCGCGAATTCTCAAAACGGGGCCAACCGATGGGGTGATTATGCCCAGGTATCAGTAGATCCAACTGACGATAAAACATTCTGGTTTACAAC
>CAZPWZ010000341.1:0-3475 GCA_964590675.1 uncultured Draconibacterium sp. | reverse complement strand
TTCTATATTTTCTGGGAACTGGCACTCATCCCGGCCTATTTTATCTGTGCTGTCTGGGGAGGCGACGACCGGATCAGAATCACCTTTAAATTCTTCATTTACACCTTCGTTGGAAGTTTATTCATGCTGGTAGCCCTGATCTACCTTTATGTTAAAACCCCGGTGCCGCATTCATTTGATTTCCGGGCACTCTATGCGGTTGGCCTGACTCCGGTAGAACAGGCCTGGATCTTCATGGCTTTTTTCGCGGCCTTTGCGGTGAAAATTCCCATTTTCCCATTTCATACCTGGCAGCCCGATACCTATACCGGTGCACCTGCGGCAGGCAGCATGCTGCTCGCGGGGATCATGCTCAAGATGGGAGTGTATGGCATGATCCGCTGGATGATCCCCCTCTGCCATGATGCCATGCAACAATGGGGAGGCCTGGCGATGATCCTTGCCATCACGGGAATTGTATATGCCTCGCTGATCGCCATACGTCAGAGTGATATGAAACGGCTGGTTGCCTACTCGTCTATCGCCAATGTCGGACTGATTGCAGCCGGCGTGTTTTCACTGACAACCTTCGCCCTGCAGGGTGCCGTGATCCAGATGGTGTCGCACGGTATTAACATCGTTGGACTCTTCATCGTGATCGATTATATCGAAAAACGCACCTCAACACGCAACATCCATGACCTGGGGGGCATAGCATTGAAAGCGCCCCGGCTTGCCCTGTTTTTCATGATCATCCTGCTGGGCAGTATTGCCTTGCCGCTTACAAATGGTTTTATCGGTGAATTCCTGCTGCTGCTCGGAATATTTGAATATGCTCCAGCGTTCGCCGCCGTCTCCGGGCTTACCATTATCCTCAGCGCCGTATACATGCTTTGGATGTACCAGCGCATCATGCTGGGAAAAGCCAATGCACTTACCGAAAATATCAGTGACCTCACATGGAAAGAAATGGGAACCCTGATTCCATTGATAGTTATGATATTCTGGATAGGTCTTTTCCCGGGTACATTCCTGGATGTGGCCTTGCCGGACATACAGCAGATATTGAATTTCACCAGGTAAAAAATCGTAAATCGTATTTCGTAAATCGTAAATCTCACTTGTCATTCATCCCATGATCACAATAATCTCCTTAACCATCCTCGGCATTCTGGTTCTCTTCCTCGGGATCATGAAGAAGCAGACATGGCTGCTGCCATTGATCCTGGCTGGTCTCGCAGTTTCAATGATCCTGACCGTCATGGAATGGAATACTTTCAGGTCATACTACCATGCAATGCTGATCGTCGACAATGCAGCCATCGCATTCAGCATGGTAATCATCTTCTCCACATTCCTGATATTTTCACTCGCCTCCCACTATTACCGGGGAGTACAGCGCCCGCTCGACGATATTTACGGGGTGATGATCTTTGCCCTTACCGGAGCGGTGATGATGACCTCGTATGGAAACCTGATCATGCTGTTCCTTGGAATTGAAACCTTGTCGATCGCATTATATGTACTTGCCGGCAGTCATAAGGAGGCGATAACATCGAATGAAGCGACCCTGAAATATTTTCTCCTTGGATCGTTTCTTTCCGGTTTCCTGCTTTTCGGAATTGCATTGATCTACGGATCCAGCGGTTCTTTCGACCTCCAGAAGATATCGGTATATGTAGCTTCCTGTGGCGGCAATTATCCGCCCATGTTCCTGGCGGGTCTCTTTTTGCTGATCATCGGGCTGGCCTTTAAAATAGCCGTTGTTCCCTTTCATTTCTGGGCACCTGACGTGTATGAGGGTACGCCGACGCTACTGACCGCCTTCATGGCAACAGTCGTCAAAACGGCCTCAATTGTAGCGATGTTCCGGTTTTTTACACATACGTTCTACGGAATACATGGTGTATGGGAGACCACCATATGGATAATGGCCACCGGCACAATTCTGCTTGGCAACCTGACAGGGGTGTTCCAGCCTAATTTAAAGAGAATGCTTGCATACTCCAGCATCAGCCATTCGGGGTACATGATGCTTGCCGTGGTCGCATTCAGCTCCATGTCGGACAATGCACTGCTGCTGTACACCCTTTCTTATTCCCTTGCCACCATATCAGCATTCGGGATATTGATCCTGATCCGCGAAGCGCATGGAAATGACTATTTCAGCTCCCTGAACGGGATGGCTAAGACCAATCCGCTGGAGGCTTTCTGCCTCACCGTGGCTATGCTGTCACTTACGGGAATACCGCCGCTGGCAGGATTTATGGCAAAATATTATCTTTTCACCACGGCACTCGATAAGGGATTGGTGTGGCTTGTGCTTGTCGCAATTGCCGGATCGGCCATCAGCGTGGCATATTATTTCAAGCCGATCATTGCCATGTACCTGAAGGATTCCAATGGTGTTAAACTTGTGGTGGAACTGCCTTACAAAGTCCATTTGATGTTCATGACCCTGCTGGTGATCCTCATCGGCTTGGTGCCCTTCCTGCTGATGGGACTGTTATAGAAACTTCTTTATATCAGCAGCGTGTTCCTTTTCTTCATCAATGATCTGCTGCACCAGTCGTTTTGAATCGCTGCGGGTATACTTCAGCAACTCGGTGTAAAAAGCGACACTGTCGTTTTCAAACTTATAAGCTGCTTCGAGCCCTTCTTTCGGGGTCTTGAGTTCCTTGGCAAGGTTTTTCCCGGAATCAGGCTTGCCAAAAATGTGCGATTCGGCCAGGTGATTGATATAATCGGTGGCATCCTGGGCGCCAAAATCAAAACTGTCAGCATCAAATTTTTCAGCCAGTTTCGGGCAGATCGACATGTGAAGAATTTCCTTCTCTGCCAGGTCGAAGAATAATCCTTTGATGTCATTGTTTTCTGGGATCATCTCCGCTGCAGCAGTATAAAACTCATTGCCGTTTTCTTCGATTCTGACGGCGATATCTACTATCTCTTGTCCGGAATAATACATGGTGTCTGTTTTTACCTGACAAACATACGGAAAAACTGTTAAATATTTAACGGAAATTCATTTCACCGCTTTCTGATATGATAAAATCTGCATACTTTTGCCGACAATTCACACATTTCCCACCAAATAGCCTTTAATTATGAAAAAAACCTTACTCACCTTTGTTGCCATCTTTGCTGTCATAATGGCTTTTTCACAATCGGTACCACGGAACATGGTCATACTTGAAATTGGCACCGGCACAGGTTGTCCTTACTGCCCTGGATCTGCCATGGGAGCCCATGATCTCCTTACCAACGGCGCCAACGTGGCAGTTATTGAATATCACAACTATAATCCGGCTTCCGATCCGTTTTACAATGCAGCAGCAGGGACAAGGTGCAGCTACTATGGCATTACAGGGTACCCGACGGCCTATTTTGACGGGACAATGAATTATGTGGGCGGCAGCTCCTCGGTAAGCATGTATCCGCAGTATCTTCCGATATACAATCAGCAGGCTGCAGTTCTTTCGCCACTTACGATCGA
>CAZPWZ010000340.1:0-3477 GCA_964590675.1 uncultured Draconibacterium sp. | reverse complement strand
GCCGCGGCCGGCAGCATCACAGGTGCTGCGGCAGTTTGTGCCGGAGCACAGGGAGTCTCCTATAGCTGTGCACCGGTTGCGGGAGCCGTAGCGTATATTTGGACGCTTCCAACCGGAGCCACGATCGTGACTGGCTCTCTGACCAATATCATTACGGTGAATTTCTCCGCATCGGCTGTTTCGGGTCCGGTAACCGTATACGCCAACAATCTTTGTGGTAACGGGACTCCCTCACCAAACCTCCAGGTGACGGTAAATGCACTTCCCGGAGCTGCAGGAAGCATTTCAGGGCCACTGGCAGTGTGTCAGGGCAAGACCGGGGTAAACTACGCTGTTTCACCCATAACCAATGCAAGCACCTACCAGTGGAGCCTTCCGTCAGGTGCAGTCATCGTATCAGGTGGAAATACCAATGCCATCACCGTTGATTTCAGCGTGAATGCCCAGTCGGGTAATATTTCGGTTCACGGAGGTAACAGCTGCGGCACAGGAACAGCAAGCAGCATGGGAATAACAGTAAATCCTGTGCCCCCGGCGCCCGTGGTTGCGGCACAGGGACCGCTGCTGACCAGCAGTGCCCCTCAGGGCAACCAGTGGTATTATGAAGGCAACCTGATCCCCGGCGCTACAGGACAGTCCTATTCGGCAACCCTCTCTGGGAATTACTGGACTGTGGTGACACTAAACGGTTGTACCTCCGGTGAGTCGAACCATGTTTACGTGGTGATGATAGGAATGGAAGAAACTGAGGGACCTGACTTCAGCCTGTATCCTGTTCCCAACGATGGACAGTTCACATTGATCATGAACTCTTTGACCTGGCAAATCGTGGATATCGAAGTATACAATATGGTCGGACTTAGTATCTATAAAGAGAACAATGTAAGGTTGGAAGGAAGCCAGCCAAAGACCCTCAATCTGAAACCGCTGAAAAGCGGCATATACACGGTTCTGCTGAGATCCGGCAAGGGTGCCGTAAGTAAGAAAATGGTCGTCAGTCAATAAAGGACAATCCTCCGGGGCAGCCTGACCAGCAAACCAGGCCGCCCCGGTTTTTACCCTTATTATTGAATGCCGTAGCGAAATAGCGGCTACGATTATTCAACCACTTTATGAAAAGCCTGGTTAATATCCTTTCAGGGTTCCCTGAGGTATCTCCTGTTAAAAATAAAGCCGATGATCAGCAAAACCTCTCCAATGATGGCATCAACAAGCGGGGGCCTGCCGGGTGTATGCGAACTGATGATGATGGTTGCATAGGATGTACATATCATGGATATGGTCCCCATTGCGATGATCAGTGCGGGGATCCATGAGGTTTTATGGATTGAAAACCTGTTCTGGAGAAAAATGATGGCAAATCCCAGGGCCAAAAAGCCACCGGAAGTTGCCCTCATCAGGGCCAGGATCAGGAATTGGGTTTCACGGCCTACCTGGTCCCACGACATGGATACTGCCACGCTGTGATAGGGCATGAAACTGTTCCTGAAAAGATAAATAAATCCAAAGGCAAGGAGGATTATTGCGGCCAGGTATGTAGGCAGACTTCCTTTAATATTCTTCATCGCATGTGATTTTTATTAATAACCGGTATGATTGGGATCAGGGCCATTTATCTGATTACGAAAGTAAAGAGGAACCGGCTGTAAACAAAATGGATTTTTATCATCTATGGCTTCCGTTTCGCAGAAAATCCAATTTATTTATTCAAATTTATCATGCAGTTGCAGAAAATCCAAATACAGAAAGATTTTTTAGTCCTTATGGCAATCTTTAGTTTTTTATCTTTGAAATAAAAACATGATTTACCTTACAAATGAAGAAAACAGGATGTGGAAAGCATCCGCCGAACGAATTGTGAGTTCTGCCGGGGAGCCCTTCCCGGTGGAGGAGCTCATGCGCCCCGGGCTGATCCCGGCATTTCATTACTATATAGGAACCACGCTGCTTTCCAAAGGGATGCATGCGCCCGGGCAAAAATGGATCACGGCAGGATTATCCGGCGAACAGGGGGGATTGTTTTCGAACGCATTCCTCGCGAGTTACCTTGGCCGGAATAACGGCCGGCTGGTGATCCCCGAAGTTATCTTTGCCGACCCTGCCCCCTATGTTCATTTTGCCGGGACCCCCGAACTGCGCGATGCACGCATCAGTTTCAGGACCCATTGCACCCGCGCCCTGCCCCTGTTCACCCGGCCACTGAAGATTATGGATATCGGCTGCGGCCATGGCATGGCGCTGGTTGAACTGTTGCTCGGTTTGCGCAAATCGGGCCTGATCAGGGAGGTGGATGAGATCCTGCTGATCGATCCCTCCGAAGGCATGCTAAAACTGGCACGGGAAAATGTCGCCGGGGCCTTCCCTGGGGCTTCAATCAAATTGTCGCAGACCAGGATCGAAGCGTTGTCTGACAAAATTGAGGGATTTTACGACATCGCCCTGGCATCACTGGCGTATCACCATATGCCTTATGAAGTCAAACTTCACCACCTGAAAAAGCTCGGCAGCCATATCGGCAATTTCATCCTGTTCGAACTGGATGCCAACAACGACACACCCGATCTGCACTCACCCGAATTGGCGCTCTCCATATACCAGTCGTATGGCGCCATGATGGATTTTGTTTTTGCCCATGATGCACCCATCGAACTCGCCATCTCCAGCATCGACAAATTCCTGATGTCGGAAGCCATCTATTTTTTCACGGAACCCCGTGGAAAACGCACCGATTATCACATGCTCCGGTCACAGTGGCACCAGATGTTCGGCGACGGACTTGGAAGGGATTTCAGCTGTTTGTGCGATTCCATCTGTTACGGGGACGAAAACATAGCCCTGTTCACCATGATCTACGGGAAGTCATAGGCAGCAATTTGTGCCCTGGATCAGTGGGTCACCGGCCACCCACGGTTTCATCATTCAACCGGCCTCAGTGGTCATTCAGCGGCATCCCCCTTCGCTGGAACTCCTTCCAGTTCAGGTACTCCTCCCCTTTCCGCTGTTCCTTCATCGTGATGCAGCCGTGCACCGGGCATACGATCTGGCACAGGTTGCACCCCACACATTCCTCCTCCTTCACCTCGTAGGTGTTGTAGGGAACACCATCCACCCTGGAGATGGATTGGTGCGATGCATCCTCGCAGGCAATGTAGCACAATCCGCAGCGGATGCATTTATCGGGATCGATATGGGCCACCACATGGTAGTTGATGTCAAGCTCTTCCCATTTGGTCAGTTTCGGGACCGACAATCCTCTGAAATCATCGATGCACGTGTACCCTTTTTCATCCATCCAGTTATTCATCCCGTCGCACAGGTCGCGGATGATCCTGAAACCGCCCAGCATGGCCGCGGTGCAGATCTGCACATTTCCGGCCCCGAGCAGGATGAATTCCACCGCATCCCTCCAGGTGGAGATCCCTCCGATGCCCGACACCGGCGTGTGGCGTGTTGCCTCATCCTGGGCCAGCGTGGTTA
>CAZPWZ010000339.1:0-3479 GCA_964590675.1 uncultured Draconibacterium sp. | reverse complement strand
AAATTCCAGGATCATTCTGGAAACCGCCATTTTCTTTATTCAGCTGATAGGCCTCCACCGCCAGCAGGCCGGGCAGGTCATCCTTTACAGTGTTAGCCAATTGACTTGCCTGGATGGCCATGGAACGGGCAACTGCCAGAAGTCTCAGCCGCTGCGTGTTTTTCTCGGATTCTTCGGCTTTTATCCGTTCCTGGTCAGCGATCTGCTTTTGTGCGACAGCCTCCTTTCTTTGCATCTGGGCTTCATCCCTGGCAACGAGGGCCTCCTGTTTTGATTCATCGGCCTTTTTTTTCTGGTGGACTGCTACAGCCGTTTGCTCCTGTGCAATAACCTGTTGCCTGACAGCATATTGTCGTTGCTGTTCGGTGATCATTTTCTGCTGTTCGGCAATTTGCTGTTGCTGCTCTGAGATTTTCTTCTGGAGGATGGCTTCCTTGCGCTGTTCCTGCATGCGTTTTCTTTCAAAAACAGCCAGTTTTTCTTTTTCCAATGCCTCTTTTCGACTGGCTTCGGCCTTAAATCTCAGGTTAAGAGAGACAAGCAGGAAAAGGATTGAAACCAGGGAGGCAATTCCAAGGATAATGGCTGAATACCGGGCACGTTTCAGGTTCCTTTTTTGCTGGCTCTCTTTTTTTGACACTTCCAGCTCACTTTGTTTTTTGCTGTATTGTAAAAATGTGATCGCACGGTCAAATGCCGGATCATACCGCATGGCCCAGGTGCCGTTAGGTTTTGTTTGTTCTTTCCACTGAAGTGCGAGTTGAAGTTCCGGGTTGATCCACAAGCCTGTCTTGCCTTCCTGGTAAAGTTCGGCCGATTTTGAAAGCCGCAGGTAAAGCTGGGCCGACTGGCTTTCCTCTTCAACCCATTTCCTGAGCCGGGTCCACACACGCATAATGCTCTCATGCGAAATATCAATGGTTGAATCGGCATTGATCTCAATATGCGCCGAGGGCATCAGAAATGCACATCCTGGTTTCCTGAAACTGTCGATAACTTTTACAACTTCCTCTTCGCGGGCCTCAGCCAGCGTGATTATCTCACTCAGCTGGGTCGGGCGGCGTGTTCCTCGGCTTTCCTTGGTAATATCCGTCAGGGCCTTGAATAATTTTTCAGCAATATATTTATTCTTATGATCCCGCAGTTCGGTAAAGATTTCCTCCAGGTGAACGCTCAGGGCCTCCTTCATGGTACCAATGGCATTATAATGATCAAGGCCAATTGGTTGGTCGCCGATGCGATTCAGTGTCCAGTATTCCCAGGTCCGCATCATGGCATGCTGCATGATGGGCAATTGGTCGGGATCATCCCCGACATCCTTTAAAAGCTGGTCAACCAGTTCGTCCGAGATCTTGTTTCCTTTGATACCAACAGGCCCGGTAATTGCCAGCCGGCGCTCTTCGTTGTTCATCCTGGGAACAAGGTAATAGCCCTTGTTGATCGCCTCGCTCAGCCCCCTGAATTCAGTACATTCATCCAGGAAATCAGTTCGCATCGAAAGGACAATATACACGGGAACTTCGGTGTTTTCAATGGCAGTGAGAATGAGATCAACAAAAGCGTTTGTCTCCAGGATCGTCTTGAAGGTCGTCCTGCTTTTTTGAAAACGAAACAACTCTTCAAACTGGTCAATTATGATCAGTCGCGACGATTCGGCCGGATTGTCAAGCCGGCTTAAAATTTTCACCAGCCCGTCTTTTCCTGATCGGAGCTCTTCAGCTATGATATCTGCTGTGATTTTTCCGGTTGCCAGGGATTGTGCCAGGTTTCCGATGGGATCATCTGCCGGACGGAAAATACAAAGATTCCAGGAGGTGGTGAAATAGGGTGTTTTGTTCTTAAGCAATGCAGGAACAACACCGGCTTTGATCAGGGAGGATTTCCCGCAACCTGAAGAGCCGACGATGGCCAGAAACCTGGTTTGATGTAATTTTTCAATCAGTTCCCTAACCTGTAGTTCCCTGCCGAAGAACAACTCATCCTCTTGAATTTCATAACTCCGGATTCCCGGAAACGGGTTGTCGTGAAGGAGGGATGGCGCCATGAGCAGTCTAAAAAATTGATTCAATAACAAATTTATAATTTTCGACGATAAAAAAGGAAAAATCTTTTTTATAAAAAAGTCAGTATAATCGGAAAATCTCCTAATTTTATCCTGAATATAATTTCCGGCTATGGATGAAGTCATAAATGATTCAAATGGTACACCAGCGATGGAGCAATTGGAGAATCAGTTGAAGGTAGCCAGGAAACAGCTTGAAGAATGCGAAAAAATGGCCACCCTGGGCCAGCTTACCGCCGGTATCGCTCATGAGATCAAAAACCCACTCAACTTTATCAAGAATTTTTCAGAGTTGACGCTTGACCTGATCAAGGAGTTAAATGAGGAAATTAACAGGATCTCAGGTTCCATTGATCCCAAGGATATTGAAAACCTGAACGACCTTCTTTCCGACATGAGTAGCAACATCGTAAAAATCAGTGAGCACGGCAAGCGTGCCGACAGCATTATCCGCGGGATGTTACTTTATGCCCACGGGAAATCAGGAGAAAGGGTGCCCACCGACATCAACTCCATGCTGGCCGAATATGTTGCCCTGGGATATCATGGGCTGAGGGCATCCGATAATACATTCAATATAAAGATAGAGCACGAATATGATCCGGCGATTGGCCTGGTAAGCGTCGTACCGCAGGATATCGGCCGGGTTTTTCTCAATCTCATCAACAACGCGTGCTATTCCACGCACCAGAAAAAAAAGGCGAATCCGGCATCTTATGATGGTGTGCTCAAGACCACCACCAGGGATTTGGGTGATAACATTGAAATTCGTATCCATGACAACGGGAATGGAATTCCACCGGCGTTGACCGGGAAGATATTCAACCGGTTTTTTACAACCAAGCCCGCCGGATCCGGCACCGGCCTGGGGCTGTCAATAAGTTATGATATAATCGTGAATCAACATGGGGGAGAGATCAGGGTTGAATCCGGGGAGGGAGAATATGCTGAGTTCATTATTACTTTACCAAAGAATAAATAAAAAAGTATGAACAACAACTATAAATCTAACATTAAGATCCTGGTTGTCGATGATGAAATCGACCTGGAACCACTGGTTCGGCAAAAATTTCGCCGTCAGATCCGTGATGGCATTTACGAATTTGTTTTTGCTTTTAACGGACTGGAGGCCTTGGCTAAACTGATCGAGTATCCCGAAATAGGCATTATCCTGTCGGATATCAACATGCCTGAAATGGATGGACTGACCCTGTTGACAAAATTGAAGGAGCTGAAAAATCCCGGATTAAAAACGGTTATTGTTTCGGCCTATGGTGATATGGACAATATCAGGACGGCGATGAACCGGGGTGCATTTGATTTTGTCACCAAACCGGTGAATTTCGAAGACCTTGAAATTACGATCAATAAAACGCTGGATGAAATCCTTCAGATCAGGCAGTCGCAGGAAGAACAT
>CAZPWZ010000338.1:0-3514 GCA_964590675.1 uncultured Draconibacterium sp. | reverse complement strand
CAAAAAAATTTGCGGAAGCAGGTACACGCGGATTTTCGACCTACCTGCGGATAACGAACAGCTCCTATAAATACTATGAACCCAGGCAATATACCCTGGTGATTGATGGCATAGTTTATAAACGAAGGGCATTGCTTATAAGTTTTGCCAATTCGAGCCAATTCGGCAACAACACCTCCATTGATTCCACGGCCAGCATCACCGACGGATACATCGATGTTTGCATCGTAGGTAAAATGCCTTACTGGAAAGCATTGCTGTATGCCCCTCTGCTTTTTTTGAAAAAGTTTGACCAGACACGTTATGTCGAGATCATCCGGGCCAAGGAAGTGGTGCTGAAGCGGAAAAAGGGCAAAAACATTCATCTTGACGGAGATCCGAAAATTATGGGTAAAGAACTCACGATGAAAATCAATCCGTTGTCGCTGAATGTAATCGGACCCGTGACGAGTGACCCATGACGAGTGACCCGTGACAACGAATCGGGACACGGGACATGGGACACGGGATACGGGACACGGGACGCTGGATACGCGACACGGGACGGAAATCTGACATCGGGTTGTTGATACCTGAAATCATAAAGCGAAAATCCTAAATCGTAAAACGAAAAACGAAAAACGTAAATCGTAAATTGTAAATCATCTATGAATCAAATCACAACCCAATCCCTGAATACCGGGTTTAAAGCTACTCTCACCGAATGGGGGTTTTCCGAAACATTTGCAGGCTACCTGGCTGATTTTTCATCACTTATAATTATCCTGGTATCCTCTATCATCGTATATTATATTGCGAAGATCATCATCAACCAGGTCTTGAAAAGGATGGTTGAGCGGTCTGTAAGCAAATGGGATGACCACCTTTACAGCCAGAAAGTTTTTACACGCCTCGCAATGTTGCTTCCGGCCCTGGTGCTGCAGGTATCTGTTGCTCCAAGTATTTCAAATTATCCAGAAGCGATCAGATTCATTGAACTTGGTTTGCATCTCTATATGACCTTCATCATATTGCTGGTAATTGTTTCCTTCCTGAATGCGGTCTACCATATCTACGGTGAATTTGAAATTTCGGACTCAAAACCCATCAAGGGATATGTTCAGATCGGGAAAATTGTCACATACATCGTTGGAGGGATCACGATCATCTCAGTACTGATCGGTCAGTCGCCGATTACCATGCTGGCTGGTCTTGGCGCCATGTCGGCGGTTATCATGTTGATTTTTAAGGATAGCATCCTGGGATTTGTAGCAGGGGTGCAGCTTTCAAGCAATAAGATGCTGCAGATCGGCGACTGGATCACGATGCCGAAATACAATACGGATGGAACGGTGATCGATGTTTCCCTGGTTACCGTGAAGGTGCGGAATTTTGACAATTCGGTGAGTTGCATCCCAACATACACCCTTGTTTCGGATTCATTTCAAAACTGGCGCAGCATGGGTGAGGCAGGCGGACGCCGTATGAAACGTTCCATCCTGATCGATGTGGGAACGATCCGTTTTATGGATCGCAATATGCTTGACAACCTGAAGGCAAAAAATATCGTTCTGGATCAACAGGCCCTTTCCTATGAAAGTGTTACACACCTGGGACTGTTCAGGATCTATATTCTCAACGAACTAAGGAATATTCCAAACCTGAACCAGGATGCCTCCCTGATGGTACGCACGCTGCAGCCTACTGAAAACGGATTGCCCGTGGAGCTTTATGCTTTTTATATTCCGCCCAACTGGTCCGATTTTGAAGATTTCCAGGCAAGGTTATTTGAACATATACTGTCAGTGCTCTCAGAATTCGGATTAAAAGCATTCCAGCGACCATCGGGAAGGGATGTACAGATGTCGGGAGTGCTGCCGGAATAAGAATGAGGCGGATCTTAATGCATTTTGCCTGCTTGATTTGATTGAAATAACTTCCACCCACACCCACTTGAACCTGCCTGTTTTCCATTCACAAATACCGGAACCGTCACCTGCAAATCCAATTGTTAAATAGATTTTAAAACAGATTATAGCATAGATTGTAAAATAGGTTGAAAAATTGGTTGTAAAATAGATTATGGGATAGTAAAGTCGTAATGTCTACAAGCCAATAATGGGGATATTTGAAAAACAATCAAAGGAAAATCCAATTCGCAATTTGCCGGCATCAGGGAAATTAATAATTTTGCAAACTAAACCGACAAAAACTGACACTTGTCACTTATCATTTATTACTCGTCAATTGTCACTTATCCCAAGTCCCTTGTCATTGCATTCGTAAATCGTAAATAGTAAATCCAAAATTCTCACCTATGTCATTTAATCTTCGCAACAGGAATTTTCTCAAGCTGCTGGACTTCACACCGCAGGAAATCAAATTTTTACTGGATCTATCCATGGATCTTAAAAAAGCCAAATATGCCGGTACGGAGCAGCCGCGTTTATTGGGAAAGAATATTGCCCTGATTTTCGAGAAGGCATCCACTCGTACACGATGCGCATTTGAAACTGCCGCATTCGATCAGGGTGCCCGCATTACCTACCTGGGGCCTGAAGGCTCGCACATCGGTAAAAAAGAGACGATGAAGGATACTGCACGGGTGCTGGGCAGGATGTATGACGGTATCGAATACCGCGGTTTCGGTCAGTCCATCGTGGAAGAGCTTGGCAAGTATGCCGGCGTTCCTGTTTGGAACGGATTAACCAACGAATTTCACCCGACCCAGATCCTGGCCGATTTTCTGACCATGACCGAGCATTCGGATAAGCCGTTGCACCAGGTATCTTTCGTGTATTGTGGCGATGCCCGTAACAACATGGGCAATTCCCTGATGGTGGGCGCTGCTAAAATGGGCATGGATTTCCGCGCCTGTGCCCCGAAAAAATACTGGCCTGAACAGGAACTGGTTGATAAATGCCGCGAAATCGCCAAAGAAACCGGCGCAAAGATCACCCTGACCGAAAGCGTTGAAGAGGGTGTGAAAGGGGTCGATTTTGTGTATACTGATGTGTGGTTGTCGATGGGTGAAGCCAAAGAACTATGGGATGAGCGCATCAGGGAGATGCTGCCATACCAGGTGAATTCAAAAATGATGAAGCTTTCGGGCAATCCTAAAGTGAAATTCATGCACTGTCTTCCAGCATTTCATAACAAGGATACGGAAGTGGGGCTTGATATTTTCAAAAAATACGGACTGGATGGCCTTGAAGTTACAGAGGATGTTTTCGAATCTCCCGCCTCCATCGTATTCGATGAGGCCGAGAACCGGCTTCATACCATCAAGGCGGTGATGGTGGCCACTTTGGGTAGTTGATTGATTGATTGATTGATTGATTGATTGATTGACAGTTGGTTGATTAATTGACAGATTGATTGATTTATGAGAAAATCAGGCGGAGATGATCTTGCCTTTTTCGCACATCGGCAATTGAACTTGTTCTGTTTTAGAGCTTAAGCCGGGATCACCTTTCCTTTTTCGCACATCAGCGTGCGGGCCTCGGTAGCCATCGATGCATCCGGCACCACCACG
>CAZPWZ010000337.1:0-3516 GCA_964590675.1 uncultured Draconibacterium sp. | reverse complement strand
TCGGGAACCGTCCGGGCGGCTGCCGCATTTGTGTGGTGGAGGTCAAGGGAAGACGGAATCTTGCACCCGCTTGTAATACAATGGTAGCGGAGGGTATGGAAGTTTTCACACACAACATCCGGGTATTGAACGCGCGCAGAACCGTTCTGGAGCTTATTCTCTCAGATCACCCTGCTGAATGTCTAACCTGTGCCAAAAATGGAAACTGTGAGCTTCAGAGCATGGCACAGCAACTCGGCGTTCGTGAGATACCCTACGAAGGTGAGCAGTCGAAGTATAGAAAGGATACTTCTCCTGCCATCATCCGTGATGTTGACAAGTGCATCATGTGCCGCAGGTGCGAGATGATGTGTAATGAAGTTCAGACGGTAGGTGCGCTTTCTGCCGTCAACAGAGGTTTTATGGCAGTGGTGGCCCCGGCATTCGAAATGAATCTCGAGAAATCTCCCTGTACTTACTGCGGGCAATGTGTATCTGTTTGCCCCACCGGTGCCCTGACCGAAGTTGACCACTCGCGCAACGTGATTAATTCTCTTGCAGATCCTACGAAAACGGTTGTTGTTCAAACAGCACCTGCCGTCCGCGCCGCCCTTGGCGAAGAATTTGGCCTTGAGCCAGGCACCCTTGTAACGGGTAAGATGGTCGCAGCACTCAGACGACTAGGTTTTGACTACGTGTTCGACACCGATTTTGCTGCCGACCTGACTATTATGGAAGAAGGAAGCGAATTACTCGACCGCCTTACCCGTTACCTCAAGGGTGATCAGAATGTGAAACTGCCCATCCTCACCTCATGCTGTCCCGGGTGGGTCAATTTTTTCGAGCATAACTTCCCTGACCTGATGGATGTTCCTTCCACTGCCAAATCGCCCCAGCAGATGTTCGGCCCGATCGCAAAGGAATATTTTGGAAAAAAGCTGGGTATCGACCGCAAAAACATGATCGTAGTGTCGATCATGCCCTGCCTTGCCAAGAAATATGAATGCCAGCGTGATGAGTTTAAGGTCAACGGCGATCCTGATGTGAATTACTCCCTGTCGACCCGTGAACTTGCGCACCTGATTAAATTTGCAAACATCGATTTTAACAGTCTGCCCGATGAAGATTTCGACAATCCTTTGGGTGAATCGACGGGTGCGGGGGTCATCTTTGGCAATACCGGCGGTGTAATTGAAGCTGCATGCCGGACTGCCTATGAATTATACACTGGCAAGAAACTTGAAAAGGTTGAATTCAATGAATTGCGTGGGCTGGAAAACATCCGTCATGCAACACTGGATTTCAATGGCTTGCCCATCAACATTGGCATTGCCCACGGGTTAGGAAATGCACGAAAGCTCCTCGAAGATGTTCAGGCCGGAAAAAGCCAGTTCCATGCCATCGAAATCATGGCATGCCCGGGTGGCTGTATCGGTGGAGGAGGTCAGCCCTTCCATCACGGGGATTCTGAAATAATAAAAAATCGTGCGGCAGCCCTATACCGTGAGGATGCCGGGAAGCCCATTCGGAAATCGCATGAAAACCCGTTCATCATTGAACTCTATAAAGAATTTCTTGGTAAACCATTAAGTGAGAAATCGCACCACTTGCTTCATACACACTACTTTGATAAGAGTGCCGGGACGTTTGTGGAGGAGTAGACAATTGATTTACGATTTACGATTTACGATATACGAATGACAAGTGAAAAGTGAAAAGTGACAAGTGAATAATGGCTATTGCACGGTGCCTGATGCCTAATGGCCAAAAACGGTTTTACTATTTGAATTTTGCATATTAAATTAACATTATGGCAAAGATAAAATTATCGGAAAGGAAATTGCAGGAGTTGAAGGAGGTTTGCAAATCTTTCAACAATGACAAAGGGGAGCTCATCAATGTGCTGCACAAGGCACAAAGCATTTTCGGATATCTTCCGGCCGAATTGCAGGAAGTTATTGCAAAGGAGTTAAATGTTTCGGTTGCCCATGTATATGGTGTTGTTACATTTTATTCCTTTTTCACCATGCTCCCAAAAGGCGAGCATCCTATTTCAATATGCCTTGGTACAGCCTGTTATGTGCGCGGCGCCGAGAAGGTGCTTGAAGAATTCAGGCGTGTATTGAAAATACAGGTTGGTGAAACTACCGCCGATGGGAAATTCTCGCTTAGTTGCCTGCGCTGTGTCGGTGCATGCGGACTTGCTCCTGTTGTGCTGGTTGGTGAAAAAGTATACGGACGAGTGTCCCCGGATGGCGTAAAAGACATCGTGGCAGAATATAATAATTAAGTGTTTTGGTTAATACTTGGTTGATAAGGCCTGCCGGATGAAAATCTGGCGGGCTTTTTTTTTGTTATACTTCGGCTGTCTGAGTTTGCAAATGCAAGCAAACTCAAAGGCTCAGCATAACGACCGCCTACAGAAAGAAGGATACATTTTATTCTCAGATTATTATCGGAAGGTTTATTCCGAAAAATAAGGAACCGCCGTGTTCCGAACGATACGCACTGTGGTGTGGAAGGTCGAGCTCAAATTAATCCCGTTTCTCTTATCCGATTTACCTGCTTTACGCTGGTTATATCATGACTGAATATTCAAAAGAATGTTCACAATCAATTTCATATCTCGTTTGGGAATGATTTTTAATATACTTAATATTTTGTTAATAGAATAATTTGGAATTAGTCTAAATAATGTTCTATATTCGCACAATTATTATTATTCCACGCAACCGTAAAATATAATATCACCCCTTTATCAGGTTGCGTAGCCTCATCAACTAAATGGTTATTAGTTTCAGGAAGGAAGTACAACACATCAAACCTGACGCGATTTTGACCAACCCTTTTAAGTTCAAGCTTAGCTTACATTGCGATTAAACTGTTTTGGTGCAGTTGCATCCGCATATTTGAACACCGCAGGTGGTATAACCTTTTTAGCGAAAATAAAGGGGGAGCTGCCAACTTTTTTAAGCAAAAGTTACATGATAGAAATTAAATGAATATGAAAAAAATCATAACGCTGGTTTCCCTGTTTGCCATTACTCTTATTTCCGGTGCGAACAACATCACGATCGGCAATCTGAGCATGACCGGTAAAAATACCACGGATCATTTTGTGATGGTTCAATTCGACATTTCCTGGGAGAATTCATGGCGGGCATCGGCAGCGCCGAACAATTGGGATGCTGCCTGGGTATTTGTTAAATACCGGATACCCGTTTTGGGTGGGGGTGATGGTTTGTGGAAGCACTGCTGGTTCAACAATACGGGTCAGACTGCGCCGTCAGGAAGCGCCATTGATGTTGGCCTGCTTGCTCCAGGGTCTGCCTTTGATGCATCCACCAACCCGGGATTGGGAGCCTTCATCTACCGTAGTGGTGACGGAACAGGCACATTCACCAAATCCGGCGTACAACTCCGTTGGAACTATGGCGCCAACGGTCTTGCGGATGCTGCCGATGTGGAGCTCCAGATTTATGCCATCGAAATGGTGTTTGTGCCGCAGGGAAATTTTTATGCGGGAAGCGGGGGAAC
>CAZPWZ010000336.1:0-3521 GCA_964590675.1 uncultured Draconibacterium sp. | reverse complement strand
ATTATATACTTCGCCCGGCGGAATATCGACCTCCCCCATCACAATTTTAAAATGCCAGATGAGTGCCTCCATTTTTGATAAACCTCCTCCTTGGGTGGCAGGTAAAATTGCGGCACCTCCACGTGGTAATTGCCTTCTGGCAAATTATCCAGGGCATTCCTCACCAGTTTCAGACTTTGCCAGACCTCCTCCTGCCTGACGCAGAACCGGTCGTAAGTATCGCCCTGCGTTCCTACCGGGATGGTAAACTCAAAATCGTCGTAACTGCTGTAAGGATTCATCACCCGCACATCATAATCCACCCCGGCAGCACGAAGGTTTGGTCCGGTAAATCCATAATTCAGCGCTCTTTCACCACTGATGGGTCCCACGCCGATCGTTCGGTCCATAAAGATGCGGTTTCGAACCAGCAGTTTTTCAAATTCGTGCAGTACTTTTGGAAGGTGATCCAGGAATTCCCTGATCTTCTTAACCGCTTTCAGGGAGAGATCACGTTCAAATCCTCCGATCCGCCCCATATTGGTCGTAAGTCGTGCCCCGGAAACCTCCTCATAAATTTCATATACCCGTTCCCTCTCCTGGAAAACATAAATAAATCCTGTGAGAGCGCCGCTGTCGACTCCAATCACACTGTTACATATCAGGTGGTCGGTGATGCGGGCCAGCTCCATCAGGATGATGCGCATATAGTCGACACGCTTGGTGGTCTTTACGCCAAGCAACTTCTCAACGGTCATGTGCCAACCGATATTATTGATGGGGGAGGAACAATAATTCAGGCGGTCGGTCAGCGGTGTGATCTGGTAATAGGGCCTGTGTTCGGCAATTTTTTCAAATGCGCGGTGGATATATCCGATGGTTTGTTCGGCATCAATGATCTTTTCTCCGTCAAGCGTCAGCACATTTTGGAATATTCCATGCGTGGCCGGATGGGTGGGACCAAGGTTTAGTGTCGTATATTTATTATCAGATCCTTCCATCAAATAATAAACGGGAATTAATAAAATGGTAAAAAAATAAAAAAGTCTCTGTCTTCATTTCGATCATTTCTCAAGGCAAAATTATCGTCCAAAAAACCGGTCGTCCTTATCCTCCCGGGTCGGATCCTCCAGGGGATATTCCTTACGCATCGGGAAAAAATCCATATATTCAACATTTAAAATACGTTTCAGGTTGGGATGTCCTTGAAAGATGATCCCGTAAAAATCGTAGGTCTCACGCTCCATCCAGTTCGCAGTTGAAAAAAGATCGGTGACCGTGGCCACATTCGGATCATTTACGGTCATAAAAGTCTTGATTCGGATTCTCTTGTTTTCCCGCAGATTGTGCAAATGGTAGACAACTCCCAATGGCAATCCGCGATCGGGATAATGAACACCGCAAAGATCGGTCAGGAAAGTGAAATTCATCATCTCATTTTCCTTCAGAAAGCGGATCACCTCATGGATCACCGGGCTGGCTATCGTAAATGACAAAATATCTGAAGTTGTGTCCATCTTCAGGATGTCCTGTCCAAAAACCTTATACAACCTGTCAATGATAAATGAATTATCCACCTTGTTGTCCTGTTACGTTGTTATGATCCCATACCCGGCCAATAACTCCTTGTATTCAGGGGAATACCTGCGCCTGAGCGATTCGTTTCCTACTAATTCCTGTACCTTCATAAAACCATCGATGATCTGCTCCGGACGTGGCGGACATCCCGGCACATAAACATCGACGGGAACAACGCGGTCGATGCCCTGTAGCACACTGTAGGTGTCGAAAACACCTCCGCTCGAAGCACATGCACCCACCGCCAATACCCAGCGTGGTTCTGCCATCTGGATATAAACCTGCTGGATGACCGGGGCCATCTTTTTTGCAATTGTTCCCATAACCATTAACAGATCGGCCTGGCGGGGGCTGAAACTCAGCCGTTCAGCGCCGAAACGCCCCAGGTCGTAATGCGCCCCCATGGTCGCCATAAATTCAATACCGCAGCATGATGTGGCAAACGGCAAAGGCCAAATCGAGTTTTTTCTTGCCAGCCCGATCACATTATCAAACGTTGTGGCAAAAATTCCCGGCGAGACGTATCCATCAGGCGGGTCGACTTTATTATATCTTGGTTTTTCCAGCATTAAGTATTGCAGAAAATGTTAAAGACTTAGCATATTTATTAATCTTCCCAGTTCAATGCACCCTTCTTGATAATATACCAGAATCCGAAGAGCAGAAATCCCAAAAATAACAACATTTCCCAGAAACCTTCCCAGCCGAAATCCTTGAAATTGATCGCCCAGGGATAAAAAAAGATGATCTCCACATCAAAAAGCACAAAAAGAATGGCTATCAGAAAGTATTTTATGGAAAACGGGAACCGGGCATTCCCCTTGACTTCAATGCCGCATTCAAAATTCTGGTCCTTGCGGAGGGTGTGAAACTTTTTTCGCTTGCCCCCGATGAAGTGGGTTGCCAGCATGGTGACGGCCACAAATCCAAAAGCAACAACCGATTGCAAGAACACCGGCAAATAATCGGACGGGATAAAGCTTCTCTCCATTATTTAGAATTATTCTTGACAAAGGTAAATAATTATTTTAATACAGTTAAATTGTTCACAAAGAAATTAAGGGAATTTATAACTTTGTTGTATGAACGCCATGCCACTCGTAATTGCTGCCATTGCTATTTTTGCGCTAGCCTATCGTTTTTACTTCAGTTTTATTTCGGCCAAGGTGCTTGCCCTCGATCCGGCACGGCCAACCCCTGCCACCCTGCTTTATGACGACCGCGATTATGTTCCCATGAAAAAATGGATCGTGTTTGGTCACCATTTTGCAGCCATTGCCGGGGCCGGTCCGCTTGTGGGACCCGTCCTGGCATGCCAGTTCGGCTATTTCCCTGGTTTTGTATGGATGATTGTAGGCGCTGTTATGGCGGGTTCAGTGCACGATATGGTGATCCTTACCGCCTCGGTTCGCCATAACGGGCAATCTCTGGCAGCCATCGCACGTGCCGAAATCGGGAAGGCCTCCAGCGGGGCCGTGGCGTCGGTGGCTACCTTTGTCATAATAATAATTGCCATTGCCGGACTGGGACTCGTTGTAGTCAATGCCCTGGCCGAATCGAGCTGGGGAACTTTCACCATCGCCTCCACCATTCCCATTGCGATACTGATGGGACTCTGGATGTTTAAATTCAGGAAGCATAAAACCGCCGAAGCCACTATCATTGGGGTCATTTTACTCAGCATGGCTGTTATCTTCGGAAAATACATCCCCGATTCCCCCCTCGCCCCCTGGTTTGATTTCACCCCTAAAACGCTGGCCCTGCTGCTTGCCGGGTATGGTTTCATCGCATCAGTTCTGCCCGTGTGGCTGCTGCTGTCACCCCGTGATTATCTCAGTTCCATCATGAAACTGGGGGTTATCGCCATGCTGGCTGTGGGGATCATCATTGTGGCACCCGATCTGAAAATGCCGGCCTTCACCTCCTTCATCCGCGGCGGTGGGCCTATAATCCCTGGAACACTC
>CAZPWZ010000335.1:0-3527 GCA_964590675.1 uncultured Draconibacterium sp. | reverse complement strand
GGCGAGCAAGTCGACCGAGGACTCGTCGAGCAGTCGGTACAGGTCGACATGCACGCGATGCGCACCGGCCTGCGCTTCACCCAGCTGGCCGACGCCGATGGCGGCCGCGCGGTCGCCTGGTGTGAGCCGGCGCATCACATCCTGCGCGCCAATGCGGATTTCTTCGTCCGACGGGAGGCGGGCACGCCGCGCTGGTCGATCCTGACGCCCGAACTGTCGCTGCACAGCGATCTCGGCAAGCTGACCATCGGCAAGGGCATCGAGCGCGGCGACGGCGATATCGAGGCGCTCTGGGCGCGCTTTCTCGGTGAGGGCGATGCCGGGCCACGGGAAGAGCTTCCCGCTCAGCCTGTTTCGGGGGACACTTGCCGTTACGTTCCTGTACCTTCTCGCGAATGTTGTTTACATCATGGTCCTCCCCGTTCGCGGTGAGCCGGCCGGAACTGACATTGCAGCGAGGGGCATTCAATATGCCCTGAACGACCGGCTGGCGACCGCCGCTATTTCCGGCATCTTTGGCAATTACGCGGTGTTGATCATGGCCGCTTTTATTGTAATATCCACCTTCGGATGCAACAACGGACTCATCCTGGCCGGAGCCCGCGTTTATTATGCGATGGCAGCAGATCGCATCTTTTTCAAAAAAGTCGGAATCCTGAATGGCAAAGGTGTTCCATCAACCGGGCTTGTCATCCAGGGCGTATGGGCAGGGTTACTATGCCTGTCGGGGACCTACGGCCAATTGCTCGACTACGTTGTATTCGCCGTACTTATCTTTTATACTTTGACCATCTTCGGGATATTCCTCCTTAGAATAAACCGGCCTGAAATGGAGCGGCCATACAAAGCTTTCGGGTATCCTGTTATACCCGTGCTATACATCCTCCTGGCGATGGCCGTAATGATTATTTTGTTTATTTATAAACCCGAATATACCTGGCCGGGTCTTATCATCGTTATTCTTGGGATCCCGGTGTATTACATCTGGCACAGAAAAAGAACAAACGGCAACTAATAAGAATCCTTGACAACTAGACTACGGACACTTTTGCATTGGAGATCAGGATATAAACTTGCACTATTCATGGTATGGTTCACACCGCAAGTTTATGCGCAATGCTATACTGAGAACAAGGCTTTCGGCGAAGGCGAGCAGATCAGTTATACCATTTCTTATAACTGGGGCCCGGTTTGGGTGGATGCAGGGCTGGTGACATTTTCAGTGACCAGGGAGAATTACCTGGGCAAACCCTCCTGGCATTTTAAAAGCACAGGCAAGACATTCACCTCCTATGATATCCTTTTTAAGGTGCGGGATTATTATGATTCATGGGTCGATCCCGAGACGTTCCGCTCAATGGAATTCAGGAGGTACATTTATGAAGGGGGTTATACCTTGCTGAACACCATGAAATTCGATCATGCAGGCCGCCAGGTGATCAGCAACACCAAAAGCAACAACAACCCCCAGCGCACCGACACCTTACCGCTGCGACCGTGTTCGTTCGATATGCTGTCGGCTGTATATTTTACACGGACCCTTGATTTCAGCGATATGAAGCCGGATTCAAAAAAGCAGGTGACTGTGCTGATCGATGACGGATATTATGATATTTTTATCCGGTATATCGGGAAGGAGGTGGTGGTGGCTACCAATGGAAGGAAATATAACTGCATTAAATTTGCTGCAAAAATGGTGCAGGGGACTATTTTCAGGGGCAACGAAGATGTGCTGGTATGGGTTACCGACGATGCAAACAAAGTACCGGTGTACATTGAGGCTAAAATCATTGTTGGAACGGTAAAGGCTTACCTGAAAGAAGCCAAGGGATTGAAAAACAAAGATTAAATATGATACTGATAGCTGACAGCGGATCTACAAAAACTTCCTGGGTACTACTTGAGAATGGCCAGGTAAAGCAAACCATCGGGACAGGCGGACTGAATCCCTATTTCCATAATTCCGAGAGTGTCGAGGCTGTGCTTAAGGCCGACCTGGTACCCTTTATTGTTGCTGATAACATCAGGGATGTGCATTTTTATGGTGCAGGATGTTCCACCGAATACAACAACAGCATGATCCGCGATGCCATCCTGCGCTATTTCAGAAAGGCGAACGTAAATATTTATCATGATATTTTGGGAGCTGCACGGGCCCTTTTCGGCACCGGCGAGGGGATTGCCTGCATACTTGGAACCGGATGCAATTCCTGTTATTTTGACGGCACCAGACCACATTCAAAAGTTGACTCGCTGGGTTATCTTTTTGGCGATGAAGGCGCAGGCTCCTACCTGGGTAAAATTTTCATGGAAGCCTATCTGAAGCGGAAACTGCCGCTGGATATCCGGCGTGAATTTGATGCAACTTATAACTATTCACTTGAAGACATCCTGAATTCCATATATAACCGTCCATTTCCCAACAGGTACCTGGCCTCCTTCAGTGAATTTATGGTATCCCGAAAGGATCATCCATACCTGCACCAGCTGATCAGGGATTCGTTCCTGGCATTTTTTGATGCCCAGATCAGGCAGTATGATCATTACAAAGCCTTGCCCGTTTCTTTCATCGGGTCGATTGCATTTTATTACCAGGATATTTTAAAGCAGCTTGCGGCAGAGGAGGGAATCAGGATCGGACGGATCCTGCAAAATCCAATCGAGGGACTCATAGAATACCACCGGTAAACTTGTCCATATCCCCGGGTGCGATCCATTTGATTTCCTGATCTTTCCTGAACCAGGTCAGTTGCCGCTTTGCATACCTGCGGCTGTTGGTTTTGATTTTTTCTACCGCGTAATCCAGGCTGACCTTGCCGTCGAAGTAATCGAACAGTTCCCTGTAACCAACGGTGTTCAATGCATTGAGATGCCTCATAGGATATAGCTGCCGGGCTTCTTCAACCAGTCCATGGTAAATCATTTCATCCACCCGGCTGTTAATCCGTTGATTCAGCATCTCCCGCGGAAGGTCAATCCCGGTTTTCACAATCCTGAAAGGTCTGATTTTTGGCCTGTTGGTCCTTAACATGGAATAGGGCACCCCGGTAGACCTGTAAATTTCAATGGCCCTCACCAGCCTGGCAGGGTTGGCAAGATCGACGGTTGCGGCATATTCGGGGTCAACACGCATCAATTCATCCTGGAGCGCTTTGATCCCCGACTTTTCCAGGATTCTCTTCAATTCCAGCCTTATTTCCGGTTCAGGATCGGGCAGCAGATCAATCCCATGGCAGACCGCATTGATATAAAGTCCGGAACCGCCTACCATTAATACGACACGGTGATTTTTAAACAGCTGATCCAGCAACGCAAGAACCTCAGACTCATAGATGGAAACGTTGTAGGTATCCTGAACAGATAACTGATGAATGAAATGGTGCGGTACACTTGATAGTTCGCCGGGCGAAGGAGCGGCTGTCCCTATCTTCATTTCGCGATAAAACTGGCGTGAATCTGCAGAAATAATGTGTGTGTTCAGTTGCCGTGCAAGCTGGATTCCAAGAGCTGTTTTGCCTGATGCCGTA
>CAZPWZ010000334.1:0-3528 GCA_964590675.1 uncultured Draconibacterium sp. | reverse complement strand
TGCCAGGTTAACGGCCATGAACTCACATCATGCGGATTTACCAGCGAGGCAACCGTGAACCAGGGGCTCACGGCAGTGTCATTGCTTTTTTTCTCAAGGAAATCCACGATATTGTCGGTGAACACAACATCCCGGTACACGCCAAGATTATCGGCACTCCCCCCGTGTGGCTCGGGATAAGAGGATTCCCACTCCGAAAATCCCCAGGGCTCAAGATAACCCGTCTCTGTTGGCTCCGATACATGCCATTTCCCAAAATAGTGGGTGGTGTACCCTGCGGCAAGGAACCAGTCTCCGATTGTAGGGGTTCCTGTGGGATCAAGAAACGGTACATCATCGGCCGACTTGAAAAGCCCGTCGGTTTGGGTCACACCGGTAACCGTTGGATATTGACCAGTCATGATGCATGACCGGCTGGGAACCGAAGCTGCCGAGGCGGTGTAATGCTTTTTCAGTACAACGGCGTTTTGCTGGAGTCGCAGGAACCCCGGAAAAAATTGCTGATAGGAATTTCCTGAAGAAACCGGCCTGAAACCAAGGATATCCTTTAAATCCTGCACCGCACCCTCCTTTGATCCGTACCCCTCCGGCGGTGTCTGCATCTGGTCCACCATGATCAGCAGGATATTCGGATGAGCCGTGTTCCGGGCAGGCGGTATTTCACGAAAGCCTGTAAGCGCTGCAACAGCCAGCAGCGTGGGAGGAAGGCTGATAAAGTTTTTGGGAATTTTTCTCATGATGAACAGGTTTAATTATTTATCCTCACGGGTGCACTGATTGACAAGGTCGTAAAGCGGAAAAAATTTTTAATATCAGTCCATGCCTCTGCCTGATGCAAACATCGCTGATAAAATTAAGAAATTTCAGGAAAACCAGGAAAAAAAGCTCCGGGATTTCCGGGAGCTTTGTTAATCGCTGCTACCACGCAGCTGCCGGGCGGTGCCTGTTGTGAATGGATTACCTGTCTTTTACATCGTCGCCGGCTTGTCCGGTTCCGGAATCCCTTTTCAGGCCAATTAAAACCGTTACACAAATTACCAGCATCGCTATTGATAAAGAGACCAGTGAAAATGTGACAATTCCCTCTGCAACTGGTGGACCCTCTTTCCCGTTCGCTGCTATACCTATCATTTTCCCGGCATTAAAAATTGCTGCTGCAAGGATCCCGAGCCAATTTGCAAATGTTCCATAAACGGCCAGCCAAAAAGTGACCTTCAACCAGTTGACAGGCAAATTTACCTTATGCCAGATCAATCCCAGGACAACCAGGAAAATCCCGTTCAAAACTCCTTCAATATGGCTGGACACTCCCATGCGTGGATTTGCAAATACGGGAACAAAAAGCCCGGTTATCAAGCCAAAGAAAAACAGCAATACCCCCAGGAATATCAGGTTGTCAGATTGATGCTTCTTTAATGTTGTTTTTTCCATTTTTTCTATGTTTTCCATAGGAACGTGGTTTATGATTTTGCAAGACAGTTGCCAGCAAATTTAATATAATGATTTTATGCCTGGAAATCTCAAGCGGAATTAGGATAACCCATATTGCCCAGCCAGCCGACATTCATGACGTACTCATGGAATACCTGAGAAACCCTATCTGCCTCAACCAAGGCAACAAATGGTAATAATTATGGGTGGCTATGCTGTGGCGACTTATAATTATAAATAACCTGTTCAGTTCCAGTAATGGCCCAGAACGATATAATAGGCGAACTGGTCCGGTCCGACAGCGATATCAACCCCCATTCTCATCCTGAAGATCCTGGAGAGGAGGTAACGAAAACCCGCTCCGCCCGCCACATGCCAGTCCGGATCCTCAAGGTACTTCGAACTGCTGAAGGTCTTAGCAACACCTGCAAACCCGAGAACACTCCACCGGAGTGTCAAATCAAAACGCTGCTCCGTTTCGAGCTGCAGCACATGGTCCCCCTGGTAAACCATCGCCCCGATGCCCCTCATTTTTATATATGGCAACAGGTAGAAAGGTGCGTTGCCGCCAGCCCACTGCCAGTCGGCCCTCAAGCCGCAAACCCACCATTTAACCGGTCGCATGAACCCGTTGATATAGACCTCGCTTTTCTCATAGTCAAAATCGCTGATAGTCCAGTTCCGGCCAATGCCGAACGCAACTTTGGTCCTGATTCCCTTGTCGGGGGTGAAAATAGTGTTCCGTGAATCCCATTCAAGATACAATCCGAGTAACCCGGAATTTTTCGATATACTGGTTTCCTGATTGAAAATGGAATCGGGGATATTCTCAAAATCCGTAGATGTCGTTATGTTGGAAAAAGTATAGTTGAACCCCGCGAAAAGTTTGTTCCGGAAGAGGTTTTCGCTCACATCCAAAACACCAAAGATGGTTTTGAGTTTGAACAGCACCTCCTTTTCACCCAGATAGGTGAAATTCCTGTAAAAGTTAATGTTGATGTCGGCATACGCTGCCGCAACAAGGTATCTCATGCCGATCTTCGGGAAACTACCCTGCCTCAAGCCCCCTACGCCCCAGGTGTTGTTAAGGGTCCACATACCAGCCACACCAGTGATGTCGGGGAAATGGAACTGCTCTCCCTTCCCGGCACCTTTCTTCGGACTGATGAACACCAGGGCCATGGCCAGGCCAAAGCTTCCGAGCGACGGCTCGCTGATGATCACAGGATAGGGCACGAATCCGTGCATATTGATGACATAGTCGCTCAAATCGATTTTGTTGTCCAGCGTATCCTTCAGGTTGAACTTTTTCTTATGCTGCTTTCCCATAGCCATTGAAGTATCCTGGAACTTTGAAGTATCCTGGGATTGATCAGGACCATATGCCTGGATGTGACCCGGCTCGATGTCAATAGCATGTGCCATCAACTGTTCCTGGGCATGCAGCAAAGTGCCTGTCCATATTCCCGGAATGGCAACGAACATCAGACAACAGTAAAGCCGGAACCTTGTGAACGGAATCATAGTCCTGCGTTTTTGGAGGTTAAGAGTACCGATGATAAAATTACGAATATTTTCCGGTAGGTACGTAAACACTCATTACCGATTCTTTCAGCCATTTTGAACACTGTTTTACTCATTGTGCCGAGTATTTTTTTTTCACTCGCCGGAGCATCCTAATTTTAAAAGGTAAAACCCATAAAACCTTAAATCATGAAAAAAATGTTACTGATCCTGGGCGCTTTTATTATGACAAGCATGGTCATGTCACAACCATTTAAATGCAACCAGGTCGAAAAAATCTCAATCCGCCCCTTTGACCGGGGTCTGAACGTCGGGATTGATCCCGTCAATTTAAGCGGACCCGGAAATGCCAACAAAGTTCCCGACAACATGATGTCACTGCTCAAAATCCCCATGTCGTCATCACTCAACGTCAACGGCATATTCGTTTATGAACAGCGGTTTGTATCCATCCAGCAGGAGGCCAACTTGTTTTCCTATGGAAACCGCGCCGGGGGGTCTTTCGGAAATACCGGCAATGACCTGAAATATAAATTTACAACCGACGAAGGCAGCACCTGGGATTCAGTCGTC